>DULL01000018.1 GCA_012840395.1 Clostridiaceae bacterium
TGTGAAGCCGGATGATGTGCTTGATGTTTGGAAAAGTATGAAGTTTAAAGTGTTATGTTAACTATGATTATTGATGGGTCGAACAGTGGCTTTAGTCACTGATTTAATACAATAATAATTGTACAAGTTGAGGTGAATTAAATGGAAAGTATCAATAAGATAATGTCATCTTTTAAAGAAAGCATATTAAGTAAGGATAAAAGTAAAAACAAGTTGATTGAAAACTCGCTGATCGTACTGATTATTGGAGCAATAATTCTTATAGCAGCCAGTTCCTTTTATAAGGATAAAGTAGATATGACCAAAAATAATCAAAACAATTTTGATAATAGTGTTGAGGTAGTATCAAGAAATAATCTGGCGGATTATGATTCAGATATGGAGAAAAAGCTTGCTTCAATTCTCTCTAAAATAGATGGTGTTGGAAAAGTTGACGTAATGATTACATATATAAGTGGAAATGAAATAGTACCCGCTTATGAAGTAAAAGAAAGTGAAAACAGCAGCATAGAAAAGGATAGCGAAGGTGGTACAAGGGAGGTTACCCAATATGACCGTGAGACTAAAGTAGTGTATGAAGATAACAATAATGGAGATAAAAAGCCTGTCATCTTAAAAAATATTTATCCCGAAATCAAGGGAGTGGTAGTTGTAGCTGAGGGAGCAGATAAACCAGGTATAAAGGGTAAATTAATAAAGGCTGTTGAAGTATTGACAGGTGTGCCTGTTCACAGGATTCAAATCTTGGAGAGAGCTAAATAACAATTATATTAATGCTTAAGTTTTGAATAAAATTATTGAATAAATATTTTTGAACAAACTGATATAAATTTAAAGGACAATGAATATATATGAATGTAGAAAGCATGCTTGCTCTATTAATTTGTTAACGCAAAAGGAGGGCATTATTTATGATGGTTTATAAAAGAAAACAAATTATAGTTCTTTCTTTGGTACTAATGATAATTGTTGCAGGTTATCTACAATATTCTTACAGGAAGAGCAGTACGTCCACTGCCGGAAATGAAGGAGGCAGGCTGGGAGAAGCAGTTTATGTTGACGAATCAGACCTGGAGGAAGGACTGACTGAAGCAAAAAATGAGGATAAAAAAGAAAAGAAGGACGAGAAAAAGGATGATAAGAAAGCAATGGAGGAGATTGAGGCATCTCAGCAGGCAAATGATTTCTTCTATCAGGCAAAGATCGAGAAAGATGTTGCCAGAAGTCAGGGTATGGAAGCACTTGCTGAAATTACAGGAGATTCAAATGCTCCACAGGAAACTATATCAAAAGCCCATGAAATGATGATGAATATGGTTGCATTAGCAGAAAAGGAAGCAAAGATCGAACTACTGGTAAAGGATCTGGGATTTAGCGATGTTGTGGCATTATTTGGGGAAGACGGAACTCTGGATATAATTGTAAAAGCTCCAAGCCTTTCCAGTACTGAAGTTGCTCAGATTGCAGACATAGCATCCAGACAGGCAGGTATAGAAATAAGTAAAATAGTTGTAAGCAGCAAATATTAAGCAAAACTGATTGCAAATGCTATTAGTGCTTGTTTGTTAAATGTTTGAATGGTATAATTTACATTATAAGCCTGTTGATTAGAGCTGTTTAAAGTATCGGGTTGTGAGGAGGAATTTGATTGGAAGAGAATGTTAATGGCGTAACTAATGAACTGGGCGTTATTAAAGTAACAGATGAAGTGGTTGCAATAATTGCTGGTATTGCGGCTTCAGAGGTTCCTGGAGTTGCTTGTATGAGCGGGGGATTTGCTGAAGGAATTGCAGAAGCTTTTGGAAGAAAGACTATGTCAAAAGGAGTTAAAGTGGAAGTTGGAGAGAAAGAAGCTGCAATTGACCTCTATGTAATAATCGAATATGGAGCGAGAATACCGGAGGTAGCCTGGAATATTCAGGAAAAAGTAAAAGAAGCTGTTGAAACCATGACAGGGCTGTCTGTTGTAGAAGTGAATATTCATATTCAGGGTATTGAATTTGAAAAAAACATAAAGCATGTGCAATCTTCTGAATAAAGTAGTCTGAAAAAAGTATAGAATATAGTTTAATATGCTTTAAAAAAATACACCCTTATAAAACTCTAAGGGTTTATTTTTTTTACAAAATAATCTATAATTAATTATATCATGGAAAATTAAAGAAAAAGAAAGCACAAGTTGTTACGGAAGAGGTGTTGGAGAATAATGAATATATTCTACAGAATTTTGCTCACCATATACACAATTTGTATTGCAGCCATCTCTGTTTTTATTATGGTAATAGTATTTAATCCTTCGATGATAAATAGTATGGCAAATTCTTTTATGAATGTATTACATAGTAATGGGGCTGCCATATTAATTTTTATTGCTGCTTTGCTTTTGTTTGCAATGAGCACAAGTTTTCTGTTCTCCGGCTTGAGAAAAAATAAGGATAGAAATGCAGTTAGTAAGTATACTAATATTGGAGAAATTAAGATATCACTGAATACAATAGAGAATATTGTATTAAATACCACAAAAAAGTTAACCGGAATAAAGGAGGCTAAAGTAACTGTCCATAAAAAGGATGAATACGTGTCTATATTAAACAGAATCATTGTTATGCCTGAAGTAAATATTCCAAGCCTCTCCGCAGAAATACAGGCAAGAGTAAAAAAATCTGTGGAAGAAAGCTCCGGTGTTGAAGTCGGGGAAGTTAAAGTTATTGTTGATAGCGTGTTTTCCGGTTCTCCACACAAGGCAAGAGTTGAATAAATAGGGGGGTTCCATGTGAATTTTGATAAACTTATAGAGATATATAATTCCCGAAAAGGGGGTATAAATGGAGCTCTGATAGGTTTTCTTTTAGCTGTGGGCATACTTGTTATCGGCTTTATCAGAATGATATTTATTGCGATTTGTGTAACTGCGGGTTACTATATCGGTAATAAATTAAGTCAGGATAAAGATTATATCAGAAATGTTTTGGACAGAATTTTGCCACCGGGCATGTACAGGTAATTTGCATAATATATAGGAGGATTGGTTATGAGCAGGAGGGCATCCAGAGAAGTTGCAATGAAGCTCCTATACCAGTTGGAAATACAGAAAGATAATAGAGAAGAGCAAATTGAGAATACTTTAAATGAAAGTAAATTAGATAAGAATGGAAAAGAATATGTAACAGATATTGTTAATGGTGTATATAACAATGTTGAACATATAGATTCAATCATTAATGGCCAGCTTAAAGGCTGGAAACTTAACAGAATCTCAAAGATTGACCTGTCTATACTTAGGTTAAGCATCTATGAAATATGCTATAGAGATGATATTCCTTTCAATGTATCCGTAAATGAAGCAGTAGAACTGGCGAAAAAGTACAGTGGCTCAGAATCTGCTTCATTCATTAATGGAATTCTGGGCAAAGTTATGAAGAAATAAAAAAGTTATAATGTCATAAAACAAGAAGGAACGGCGGTTAAGATTAATAGTGAATTATGTTCTGACAGTTACAGAAGTTAATAAATACATAAAAGAGATTTTATCAAGTGATATTATACTTTCTAATCTTTGGGTTAAGGGAGAAATATCTAATTACAAATATCATTACTCCGGTCATATGTATTTTACTCTCAAAGACGAGAACAGCCTTATTAAATGTGTGATGTTTAGATTTAATGCTTCAAGAATGAATTTTAAACTTGAAAATGGCATGAAAGTAGTAATAAGAGGCTATATTTCTGTTTTTGAGAGAGACGGGCAATATCAGCTTTATGCTGAGGAGATCCAGCCTGAAGGGCTAGGAGGACTTTATTTAGCTTATGAACAATTGAAAAAGAAGCTGGAAAAAGAAGGCCTGTTTGACCAAAGCAGGAAGAAAAAATTGCCTTTTCTGCCTCAGTCAATAGGTATAATTACTTCTCCCACAGGTTCGGTCATAAGAGATATTATCCATGTAATAAGCAGAAGATTTAATAATGTACATTTAAAAATAATACCTGTCCAGGTTCAGGGTGAACCAGCTGCCGGACAAATAGCCAATGCTATAAAAAGATTTAATGAACTAGGTTGTGTTGAAGTAATAATATTGGCCAGGGGAGGAGGTTCTCTTGAAGAACTTTGGGCATTTAATGAGGAGATTGTGGCAAAAAGTATATATGAATCTTCGATTCCAATAATATCAGCAGTGGGGCATGAAACAGATTATACCATATCAGATTTTGTAGCAGATGTCCGGGCTCCCACTCCTTCTGCTGCCGCAGAAATAGTAGTTCCTGAAAAATATGTTCTTAAAGAAAAGCTTGCGAGTATGAATTCAAGGATGAGAAGAGCCTTATCCAGGAATATATCCTCAGGCAGGCTAAACTATGAGAAACTCAGGGAAAGAATATTCAGACAGCCTTACAACAGAGTATATCAGGAAAAAATGAATTTAGACGCTCTTTCAAGATATATATATAAATGGACTTTGGCTGTTAAAGATAAATCTAAGTATCAGTTGTCAATACTTGTTGGGAAATTAAATTCTTTAAGCCCCCTCAATGTCTTATCCAGGGGATATGCTATTTTACAATCCCAAGAAGATGGCAAACTTATTAAATCTGTCTTGGATGTCAAACAAAGTGACAGGCTGGTGGTAAGTATTAGTGACGGCAAGATAGATTGTGAAGTTAAAGGCACACAGAAGGAGGTTTTTGAATAACAATGGGAAACAAGAAAAAAAAGAGCTTTGAGGAAGCCATGGCCGAGTTGGAGGAAATAGTTGAAAAACTCGAAAAAGGAGAACTTACTCTTGATGAGTCCCTCGAATATTTCAAAAAGGGTGTAGAACTTTCAAAATACTGCAATAACCGGCTTGAAGAGGTAGAAAGGCAAATTACCTTGCTAATAGAGGGAGAAAATGGTGAGCTGGTAGAGAAGAACTATTTGGAGGAAACTAATGAATTTTGATGAAAAATTATCTTTTTACATAGAAATGGTAAACAATAAACTATCTTCAATAATGATAGAGAAAGAAGTACAGGAAAAGATAATTTATAAAGCCATGAAATACAGTGTAATGGCTGGCGGCAAAAGGATAAGGCCGGTTTTAGCCCTTGCTGTGGCGGATGTTCTTGATGGCCATATTGACGAAGTCTTGCCTTTTGCCTGTGCAATTGAATTAATACATACATATTCATTAATACATGACGATTTACCTTCAATGGACAATGATGATCTAAGAAGAGGGTTACCGACAAATCATAAGGTTTTTGGAGAAGCTATGGCAATTCTGGCCGGAGATGGTTTACTAAACTATGCATTTGAGATAATGACAGAGGCTTGTCTTATTAACAGTAAAGTTGAATTAATAAATAAAGTAAAGGCTATGGAAGTTATTGCGAAATCTTCAGGAGTTAATGGGATGATAGGCGGACAGGTTATTGATGTCCAATCGGAAGGCAATATTATTTCCCATGATATATTAGAACGCATGTATAAAATGAAAACCGGAGCACTTTTAAAAGCTTCGGTGATTTCTGCAGCCCTTTTAAGCAATGCAACATCAGAAGAACTTACAAGTTTAGAAACTTTTTCTGAGAATCTGGGTTTAGCATTTCAAATAAAAGATGATATATTGGATGTAGAAGGGGCTGCAGAGGTACTCGGAAAGAATCTCGGAAGTGATATTGCGAACAATAAGGCAACCTATGTAACTCTCTATGGGGTGAACAGAGCAAAAGAAATGCTGGAAGAAACAACAAACAAAGCAATAGAATCCCTGAGCCGTTTTGGTTCAAAAGGTGCATTTTTGATTGATCTTGCCAATTATTTACTTAAAAGGGATCATTAATATTCATTTGGTATTTATATCTGGCGGCTCTATCTGTATTAAGAATTATGTTTTATAAGATAAACACATGATAAAGTTTAATAAATCCGATTTGTGATAAAAAAGAATCATAATTAGAAGTTATTGATTCTTTAACGCTTATGACGAATGTGATATAATTACTTACCATGACATTACATTTAAAATAACGTAGTTTATTATATTGCCCATTTGATAGGGGTGGCGCAGTATTCTAGTCAGTACTGCCGGTTCTGAAGACGGGCCTAAAAATCCGTTAAAGGGCATATCGATGAAGTTCCTGGTGTCGGCTTGTTACGCCCAGTAGTGGGCTGATGCTGGGAGTTAAGGTTTAGGGGCGATCCGCAATGGCATGTGGGCGTTGACCCCTCTACCGTGGAGACCCTGTATTGTGGGAAGGTGAAAATTAACCCAACTACGAACAGGGATTAAACCTGTCTTGCGGTATAGTGATGCTGTGGACAGTGTAGCCTGCCTTGAGTGGGTTTGGTGGATAATGGATCAAATGATGATACATTGGCCGATGTAGAATCATTATTGCTATTTGAAACCTTACTTGCAAAAGAGGCTAGGAATCGGACAGACTGTTGAGGAAAACTCCTAGACTGTCAATAATGTGTAATCTGGGGATTGAAGTGTGGACTAAGTGGTAATCAGGCCCCGTTTGTGGTAACGCAACGGTTGATGAATTAAAGGGAAACCGCTGATTTGGCGACAATTCAGTTTCATTCAAGGGAAAGCCTGCCTGACCTAAGCCACAAAATTTACTCAGTTTACAGCCACCCATTATTAAATTAAAACTAATTACAAAAGTTATTGAATGTTAAATAAATTAAAATTTACTTGTTATAGTTGTTCTAGTGGAGGTTTTAGGAGTGGATGATGGCTTTAAATATCCATCAGACGAAAAAAAAGCAAAGTTCAGGATTAATTTTTCAGATGGCACAAAAGAAAATTCAAGATGGATAATAAATGTTTCAATAGTGTCTTTTTTATTGTCAGCAACTTTATTAATTTTATCGAATAAGATTCTTGAAGACAAAAGTATAATCACAGGTATATCAGTACTTATTTTTATAATTTTTATCGGAGTTTTGTTTGATATTATTGGCATTTCAGTGACGGCAGCCGAAGAGACTCCTTTTCATGCAATGGCTTCCAGAAAATATTATGGAGCCAAAAAGGCAATAAAATTAATTAGAAATGCAAATAAAGTATCGAGTATATGTAATGATATTGTCGGTGATATATGCGGCATATTAAGTGGCGCTGCCAGTGCACTGGTAGTGATGAGGATTTCAGAAGGAATGAATGCACTGCAGTCTGCCATTGTGGGATTTCTGATAAGCGGGATGGTTGCCGCTTCCACCATAGGAGGAAAAGCTTTAGGGAAGACATTTGCCATAAATAATAGCAATTATATTGTATATAAAGTCAGTGTACTTCTTCAGTTTGTAAACAGCAGATTTAGTCTGGGAAATAATAAAAAGAAAAGGAAAAATAAATGCATCTAGAGAGGAATTAATATTTGATGTATGAATTATTGAAAGAAATAAATAGTCCAGAGGATATTAAAAGACTTAGCATAGATCAATTAAAACAATTGTCCGTAGAAATCAGGGAGTTTTTAATAGAAAAAGTATCGGTAACAGGAGGGCATCTGGCCTCAAACCTTGGAGTTGTAGAGCTAACCCTTGCAATTCATAAAATATTTGACTCACCCAGGGATAAAATTATCTGGGATGTGGGCCATCAGGCATATGTACATAAAATTATTACAGGCAGAAAGGACAAATTTGATGATTTAAGACAATATAACGGAATATCCGGGTTTCCAAAAGTAAAAGAAAGCATACACGATTGTTTTAATACAGGACACAGCAGTACATCCATATCTGCAGCTTTAGGCATGGCCAGGGCAAGAGATATCAAAGGAGAAGACTATTCTGTACTGGCAGTAATTGGAGACGGAGCAATGACAGGAGGCATGTCCTTTGAAGCCCTTAATGACGCTGGAAGGTCAACGAATAATCTTATAGTTATTCTAAACGATAATGAAATGTCTATCAGTAAAAATGTTGGAGGACTATCCAGACATTTAAGCAAAATAAGGACCCAGCCGGTTTATTATAAATTCAGAGAAGATTTTAATGAGGTGCTTAATAAAATACCGGTTCTCGGCAAGTTTGCTGTTAAAGCTCTGGAAAGAGCAAAGGGCACAATAAAATATTTGGTTACACCCGGCATTATATTTGAAGAGTTGGGCTTTAAATATTTAGGTCCTATAGACGGGCACGACATATCGGAACTGACCCTGGTTTTATCCAGGGCAAAGGCCATGAAAGGACCCATTTTAATACATGTGGCTACTCAGAAAGGCAAAGGTTATAGCTTCGCAGAGGAGAACCCTCATAGATTTCATGGTATATCTCCTTTTGAAATTGAGACCGGTGAAGCAAAAACTGAAGATAAGGTTACATATTCAAATGTATTTGGCAAAAAAATGATAAATATTGCAGAATCAGATCCTGAGGTTGTGGCAATTACAGCCGCAATGCCCCATGGAACAGGATTATATGAATTTTCCAAGAAATTCGGAAACAGGTTTTTTGATGTGGGCATTGCCGAACAGCATGCTGTGGCGCTTGCAGCAGGCTTTTCATCAGTTGGGCTAAAGCCAGTGATTGCAGTTTATTCTTCTTTTCTTCAGAGATCTTATGACCAAATACTTCATGATGTTTCATTGCAAAACCTTCATGTGGTTTTGGCAATTGACAGGGCAGGGATTGTAGGAGAAGATGGAGAGACCCATCAAGGGCTCTATGATATTTCTTATCTCAGCCATATTCCAAATATGACAATTATGGCACCTGCTGACTATAATGAATTTGAAGAAATGCTGGATTATGCCATATTAAAACATAAAGGGCCAATAGCTGTCAGATATCCGAAAGGTTGCGGAGAAAGAAAGCTTTTTGACAAAAAAGCTATAATATTTGGGAAAGGACTAAAAATAAGAGATGGAAAAGATGTTACAATAATATCAGCCGGAAATATGCTTAAAAGTTCAATGGAGGCAGCTGAACTCCTTGAGCAGAAGGGGATATCTACTGAAGTTATAAATGCCAGGTTCCTGAAACCCGTTGATGAAGAACTAATTATAGAATCAGCATTGAAAACCGGGTATGTAGTTACTGTAGAAGATGGAACAGAAAAGGGAGGATTTGGGACAACTGTACTACAAATGCTGAATCACAATAATATTAAAGTTAAGATGAAGATTTTTGGTTTTCCCGATATGCCAATTGAGCAGGGTAAAATACCTGAGCTTATGGCCAAGTACAAACTTGATCCCATATCAATATCGGAAAGAATAATAGAATGGTATAGACATCATAAGGATTGCAGCCATAATAATAAGGAGGCTTAGATTTGTCAAAAGAAAGGCTTGATGTACTTCTAGTAAAAAAAGGTTTTTTTAATAGCCGTGAAAAAGCCAGAAGTTCAATTATGGCGGGAGTAGTTTATGTTAATAATGTAAAAGCAGATAAGCCTGGTATGAAATATAATGATACTGATGATATTGTTATAAAAGAAAATATTAATCCTTTCGTAAGCAGGGGCGGCCTAAAACTTCAAAAAGCATTATCATATTTCGGTATAAACCTCGAAGGTAAAATAGCTTTGGATATTGGTGCTTCTACAGGAGGCTTTACAGATTGCATGCTGAAAAACGGCGCGGCAAAAGTTTATGCAATAGATGTAGGATACGGACAGTTAGCCTGGGAGTTAAGAAATGATGATAGAGTAGTATGTATGGAGAGAACCAATATAAGATATGTTAAACCGGAAGATATTGGAGAAGCTGCTTCTTTTGCGTCAATCGATGTATCTTTTATTTCTCTGAAAAAAGTACTTCCTGTTGTAAGTAAACTTCTATCAGAGGATGGGGAAATCATATGCTTGGTTAAGCCTCAATTTGAAGCAGGCAGGGAAAAGGTCGGAAAGCATGGTGTGGTAAAAGATAAAGAAACCCATGTACAAGTGCTGAAAGAGATTCTGTTGTTTTCTCGAAGCACAGGATTTGGGGTAAAAGGACTTACATATTCACCAATAAGAGGTCCAGAGGGAAATATTGAATTTTTATTATATCTAACGAAAAATAATATTTATACAGAAGACCATGAACTTGACATGCTAATAAAAGCTGTTGTAGAGGAATCACATAATTTATCTGAATAAAAAACACTCAATAATTTAATTTTTTCTGTGTATATGGATGTTCTTGCGTAATTTATGGTAAAATGTAACTATCTAATTATTCATAATTATTCATAGAATCGGAGATTTTAATGAAAACTATAAGTATTATAGTAAATATCGATAGAGATACAGATTTAAGGCATACCAAGACCTTGATAGATTGTGTGCAAAAAAGAGGCGGAAAAGTTAAAATCTGTAATGATATATCGGTAATACTGGGTAGAACTAATTTAGGATGTGACTATCAAGAAATTTTTGATGATACTGATGCAATAATATGCCTTGGAGGAGATGGTACATTTTTAAAAGCCGCAAGGACGGCAAATAAGAATGAGATTCCTGTTCTGGGAATTAATTTGGGGAATTTAGGCTTTCTCACCGAGGTTGATAAGAAAAAAATAGATGAGGCAGTTGAGTGCCTTTTTTCCGGACAATACTCCATAGAGAAGAGGATGATGCTTGAAGCTGCTATTATCAGAGACGGGAAAATAATAGGACGAGATATTGCACTAAATGACATTGTTATTTCAAAAGGTGCGCTATCAAGAATAATTCATATAAAAACATATATTAATGATTCATTTGTTGACATTTTTCCTGGAGACGGGCTAATAGTTTCAAGTCCCACAGGCTCTACTGCCTACTCCCTTTCGGCGGGAGGCCCGATTGTAGAGCCAGACTTAAATGTAATTATCGTTACACCTATTTGCCCGCACATACTTTACAGCAGATCATTTATTACTGATGGAGACAGAACCGTCAAAGCTATTGTTGATGAGAAGTACAAGTATAGCGCCATGGTTACTGCTGATGGACAGGAAGGTCATGAGATAAAGGGAGGAGATGTGATAGAGGTGAAAAAATCCCAACATCATGTCAACCTCATAAGGATGAATCCAAAAAATTTCTTCAGTATACTTCGTAAGAAAATATATTACCGAGGAGAGGATTTAAGGAAAAATGAAGTATAGCAGGCATGCAAAAATTCTTGAGTTAATTGAAAACTATGATATTGAAACACAGGAAGAACTTGTTGAAAAACTCAAGGAACATGGGATGGAAGTAACCCAGGCAACCATATCCAGGGATATAAAAGAGTTAAGGCTGGTTAAGGTAATGAATAGCGAGGGTAAATATAAGTATTCTACCATGGTTGGCTCGGTGAATGTTGCTTCAAACAAACTATTAAAAGTTTTTAGTGAATCCTATGTAAATAGTGATTATGCCAATAACATAGTTGTTGTAAAAACTCTGCCCGGAATGGCACAGGCGGCTGCATCAGCTCTGGATTCCCTGAAACTTGATGAGATACTTGGTACAATTGCCGGAGATGATACATTAATGATAGTATGTAGGGCTGAAAAAATTGCAGAAGAGCTTTCGGAGAGGTTGAAGACCATCGGCAGATAGATAAAACTGGGGGGTGAAGTATGCTCCAGCTATTAGAAATACATAATATTGCTTTAATTGACAAGGTCAAAATTGAGTTTGGAGAAGGTCTTAATGTTTTGACAGGAGAAACTGGCGCCGGAAAATCAATTATAATTGACTCTATAAACGCTGTACTTGGTGAAAGAGTTTCCAAGGATCTAATAAAGACAGATAAAGATAAAGCCATGGTAGAGGCTGTTTTTAATGTGCCAAAGCAAAGGATTGAAGACATATTCATTAACTTCGGGATTCCTACTGAAGAAGACGGGACAATAATAATTTCAAGAGAATTTACTTTGACAGGCCGTAATATATGCAGGGTGAACGGTATTCTTGTGACAGTGTCCACCTTAAAAGAGATCGGTTCAAGACTGATCGACATGCATGGACAGCATGATAACCAATCGCTTCTAAGAACTGAAAGTCATATTGATTTGCTGGATTTATTCGGCGGAGCGCGCATTGGAGATTTAAAGAGCAAGTATTTAGAACTTTTAGAAAAGTATAAAGAGATTAAAAACTCCTTAAAAGCTTTAACAGGTGAAGAAGGCGAACGAGAAAGAAAAATAGATCTTCTAAAATTCCAGATTGATGAAATAGCAAAGGCTAATCTGATTCCAGGAGAAGAGGAAAA
Organism: Clostridiaceae bacterium; assembly: GCA_012840395.1. Classification (NCBI taxonomy): domain Bacteria; kingdom Bacillati; phylum Bacillota; class Clostridia; order Eubacteriales; family Clostridiaceae; species Clostridiaceae bacterium. The sequence continues at coordinate 12,166 of DULL01000018.1, forward strand.
ACTAAATAAACATAGAATATTGCTTTCAAATTCAGAGAAAATTTTAAACGCTTTAAATTCATCCTATGAATTACTTTATTCAGGAGAAGACAATAAAGTACCTGCTTCTGAAACAATTGGACAGGCTATATCCGAGCTTAAGTCAATCAGCCGTTTTGACAGCGGTTATCAGGATATTGCAGACAGGTTGGAAAATATTTCGTATCTTTTGTACGACTTAATAGATGAAATCAGAAAAGAAAGGGATAATATTGAATATGATCCGTCATTGCTGGAGGAAATTGAGCAGAGACTGGATACGATATATAAGTTGAAAAGAAAGTATGGAAGGACTGTTGAGGAAATTCTTCAGTTCTATAATAAAGCAAAAGAAGAGCTGGAAAAGTTAAGCAGTAGCCAGGAAACAATAGCTTACTTGCATGACAAATTAAAGGAAACAGGAAATCAGCTATATAAGATTGCTTCGGATTTAAACTCAGAAAGGTTAAAGGCTGCTTTGCTGTTGGAAAGTAAAATATGCAGTGAGCTGGAAGATCTGGAAATGAAAAGCACCAGATTTAAGACTTCTATCAAGTTTGAAGATTCTTTAGGTGAAGATGGCCATTGGAACTTTACTCAAAAAGGCATGGATCGGGTTGAATTTTTGATTTCCACAAATCCCGGGGAACCATTAAAGCCTCTTTCTAAAATTGCTTCCGGGGGAGAAATGTCAAGGATAATGTTAGCAATAAAAACCATACTTGCTGATGTTGACCAGATTCCTACTCTGATTTTTGATGAAATAGATATAGGGATAAGTGGGATTGCTTCTCAAAAAGTAGGAGAAAAATTATCCCTTATTTCCCAAAATCATCAGGTAATATGTGTTACCCATCTTCCTCAAATTGCTTCTATGGCAGATTGCCATTTTTTAATAGAAAAAATAAGTGAAAATGAAAAAACATTAACCAAAGTAAAGAAACTTGAAGGGAAGGAAATAGTAGAGGAATTATCAAGAATTATGAGTGGAACACATATTTCCGAGATAACTAGAAAACATGCAGAAGAATTGCTTTTCCTGGCAAAAAACAAGAAAAGATAACAAAGTAGTATAATTTTGCTTGAATAATATGTTCTCCAAAAGGTCACTCTTATTAATGCCTTTATTAATGAGAGTGACTTTATTTTATGATTTGCGGAGGACATTATATGAAATTTCATTTAACATATAGAAAAAAAATACTTATTTTTTTTATAATATTAATATCAGCTGTATTATTTAATTATCTTTATTTTATATTTACAACTCCTGGAGAACTGACTCTTATTGAGGGTGAAATAAATGCGTATAGTATACAGACACCATTTTTGGTTAATGTAAAAGCGGATAAGGAAGGTATCATTAACTTTGGTAATAAAGCAGAGGGGAACAGAAATTCTGTCAATCTGAGCGCAGAAAAAAACGGAAGCGTAATTCTTAAGATGGATTTACTTGGGTTAATTCCCCTGAAAACAGTGAAAGTTGATGTACTTTCAAATGACAAAATAATTGCCTGCGGTAATACAATCGGAGTAAAGATTAAGTTAGACGGAGTATTGGTAATTGCTATATCAGATGTAGATACTGTTGACGGCACCAGTGTTATGCCTGCGAAAGATAGTGGTATAAAACCCGGCGATGTTATAGTGGAGGTTAATGGCACCAGTATCAACAGCATAAGTGACCTTATAGACGAAATAGATAATAGTCAGGGAAGCGAGTTAAGCATAAAGTATAGACGTGGTGAACATGAATACTTAACTAAAGTTAAGCCTGCCAGGTCAATAGATGACAAGAGATATAAACTGGGTATGTGGGTAAGAGAGAGTACGGCAGGTATAGGTACCTTAACTTTTTATGACCCAAGCACAAATTGGTTTGGTGCCCTCGGACACGGGATAACAGATATCGATACAGGTATCCTGTTGCCAATAGCTTCAGGTGAAATTCTTGTATCCAACATATTGGGCGTAAAGATAGGTAAAGTTGGAAATCCGGGAGAGTTGAAAGGTGTTTTTATTGAAGGGAAAAATCTCGGGACAATAGAAGTAAACACTGAATACGGCATTTACGGAAAACTCAATGTAGAAGAATTGCCTGCAATTAATAACAGGTTATACCCGGTAGGAATAAGAGCTAATGTAAAAGAAGGACCTGCTACAATTCTTGCAAATATAAGCGGGGATATTGTAGAAGAATATGATATTGAGATACTAAAAGTTTCAAGAGGAAGTCTTAACGGATCAAAGGGTATGGTTATCAGGGTAACCGATGAAAGACTTTTGGAGGAAACCGGAGGTATTGTGCAGGGTATGTCAGGAAGTCCTATTATTCAGAATAATAAAATAATTGGTGCTGTTACTCATGTACTGGTTAATGATCCTACAAGAGGTTATGGTATTTTTATAGAGGGAATGTTGAGGAATATAAGGAGAAATGATATAAATTTAGGGGAAACTGGATAAAATTTATTTCCCATTTTTTTATAAAAATGGAATAATGGATGAGTGCTTGTGAAATGCCCATAAATAGCGCATCTTAAGCACTTTGACAGTATTAATGATAACATTTATTTCAAGAAAATAGAAAGATATTATTGTATTTATGTCGAATAAATAATAATATTATATTGGTATTGTAAATATTAGACATTGCTATCAGTTTCTGTGGTACTGCATTTCAATGTATATTCAAATTATTATTTTATATGTGACAGGGGGAGAAATCTAGATGTATGATAAGATTCAAGTACTTATTGCTGATGATAACAAAGAATTCGGAGAAATATTAAGGGAATACATTGAGAGCCAAGATGATATCGAGGTGGTAGGTGTAGCAAGAGATGGACTTGAGGCACTTGAAATGATAGAGTCCAAAACTCCTGATGTTGCAATTCTGGATATCATTATGCCTCACCTTGATGGTTTGGGGGTACTCGAGAGAGTAAATTCCATGCAATTAAAGAAAAAGCCCCTTTTCATTATATTGTCAGCAGTAGGACAGGATAGCATCACTCAAAGAGCTTTGGCTTTAGGAGCAGAATATTATATTGTTAAACCTTTTGATATGGAGGTTCTGGTTTCCAGAATAAGACAGTTGAAATTAAATAATAAAGCTCAGATAATAAGGTCAGATTATTCATCCGATACATCCAGAAGTATGCGTTCCAGTTCATCCAAAAAAAGTCTTGAAGTTGAAGTTACAAATATTATGCACGAAATAGGAGTACCTGCTCATATTAAAGGTTACCAGTACTTAAGAGACGCTATAATGATGGCAGTGAAAGATCTTGATATTATAAACTCAATAACAAAGCAACTATATCCTTCTATTGCAAGATCATACAACACAACACCAAGCAGAGTGGAGCGTGCAATAAGGCATGCTATTGAAGTTGCCTGGGGAAGAGGGCAGATCGAAACAATTGAATCACTATTTGGATATACAGTAAATCTTGGCAAAGGTAAACCTACCAACTCCGAATTTATTGCAATGATTGCAGATAAATTAAGACTCGAATATAAAGTAAGTTAAAATACATATAATCTTAATTCGAAAATACATAATTTCCAAATATAATTATTTTAATGATTTATATTAGAAATTATAAATTGAAAATAATTGAAATTATAATCCTTGTCATATAAAATACATATATGGACATGGGTTTATTTTTTTTATTTGGATATATACATAAAATAACGCATATGACCTGGACCTAACTTTGTGCAATTGGATAAATTACTAAAGAGGAGAACAAAATGGATAGTAATCTACATAGTGCCTTATATGAAGAATTCGGCATAAGCAATGATATTGTTAAATTGTCTGAAAAGGCTGAAAAACAGTCAGAACGCATTTTTTCCCGTATTAATAAAATAAAAGAGTATAACCAGCTAAAAGTTATCAAGGCAATGCAGGATAATAACCTTAGCGGAACGCATTTTTCAGGTACTACAGGATATGGTTATGGAGACAGGGGAAGGGAAGTTCTGGATTCTGTTTATGCTGATGTATTTAAAGCTGAGAGTGCACTGGTCAGGCAGCAGATTGTTGCCGGCACCCACGCTTTGGCCATATGCCTGTATGGAAATTTAAGGCCGGGAGATGAGTTGCTATCAGTTACAGGAAAACCTTATGACACCCTTGAAGAAATAATCGGAATACGTGGAGCAGGACTTGGTTCGCTAAAAGAATGGGGAGTAAGCTACAGGCAGGTTGACCTTCTTCCCGAAGGACAAGCTGATTATGACAATATAAAGAGTGCAATTAATGAAAAAACAAAGATGGTATTTATTCAAAGATCAAGAGGTTATACCTGGAGACCGTCTTTGAAGATTGATGAAATTAAAAAAATTATTGAATTTGTAAAGAATATCAGGCAAGATGTAATTGTAATGGTTGACAATTGCTATGGAGAATTCGTGGAAGAAAAAGAACCTACTGAAGTTGGAGCAGATTTAATTGCAGGCTCTCTCATAAAAAACCCTGGAGGCGGACTTGCGCTTACAGGCGGTTACATTGCAGGAAAGAAGCTTTATGTGGAAAGAGCAGCATGCAGGCTTATAGCTCCGGGGATAGGTAGTGAAATCGGGCCTACACTGGGCCAAAGCAGGCTTTTCTTCCAAGGACTGTTTTTGGCTCCTCATATAGTGGCAGAGAGCCTGAGAGGTGCTGTTTTCTGTTCTTCATTAATGGAAATGCTGGGACTTGAAACATCTCCCAATTGGGAAGATGAAAGAAGTGACATTATCCAGGGAATAAAATTCGGGAATCCAGATATGCTTATTTCATTCTGCCAGGGCATTCAAAAGGGATCTCCCGTAGATTCATTTGTTAGTCCTGAACCTTGGGATATGCCGGGATATGACTGCCCGGTAATTATGGCATCAGGGGCATTTGTTCAAGGCTCATCCATTGAATTAAGTGCTGACGGGCCTGTTAAGCCTCCTTATATTGCCTATATGCAGGGAGGAATGGTGTATGAACATGTGAAGCTAGGTATTATGGTGGCAGTACAAATGATGAAGAATAAAAAAATGCTTTAGGTAAGCTGGGGAGGATGGCATGGAGAAGGTAAAAAGAAAAGACAGAAAAAGTAAAACCAATACCTTCTTAGTAGTAATGTTTTTAGTGTTGTATTTGCCTTCCCTGTGGAACTGGATATATGGAACAAGCATAAGCACCGATATTATTCGGGAAGGAGTAATTGAAGACTCAATCAATACAGATGCATATATTATAAGAGATGAAGAACAAATAATATCCCAGTTTGAAGGTATATATATCCCTAAGGCAGGAGAAGGCGACAGAGTACCGGCAAATTACGAGGTGGCTACCGTATTGAACCAGTCTGCCGTGAAATTGCTTGATGATTTAGAGGAAAAAAACAAGAACCTTCTGAAAATTCAAAACGAAAACCTGGATACTCTAAGTATTTTTAACGATGATATTGAGAAAATTGACAAAAAGATAAATGAGAAAATAGCAGCCTTAGTTGATCAGATAAATATAAACAATTTGGATTCCTGTAATGGAATTAAGCTTCAAATAGATGAACTTACCAAAAAAAAGATAACAATTCTGGGAGGTAATATCACCAATAATGCTTATTATAAGCAGCTAAAAAAAGAAAGGGATCAACTGCAGGAACAGGTAGACCAGAATACAAAAGAAATAATTACTAAAAGTCCCGGAATTATTTCATATAATGTAGACAATTATGAAAGCATTCTTACTCCTGAATCTATTAACAAATTGACGCCAGAATTATTAAATAATATAAAAATTAATGATAACAGGATGATGAATGATAACCAGGTAAGTGCAGGAAAACCCTTTGCAAGGATTATTAAAGGAAATACTTATTATTTAGTTGTGTGCCTTGATTATAAATTTGCAGAGTTCCTTAAGGAAGGGAAAAGAATATCCGTAAGATTTAATGATATTGGCAAAACTGTTGATACCGCATATATTTATTACAAATCTGAAGAGATTGACGGAAAGTGTATAGTAGCCATAAAAGTTGACAGATATGCGAATGAAACTTCTGCATTAAGAAAAATCAATATAGATTTGATAAAAGAATATAATGAAGGACTAAAGGTTCCTTTAAAGAGTTTAAAAAATGTTGACCTGGAGTCCGGGAAAGCCTATATAGTTATGGTAGAAGCCAATTGTGCTGTTACAAGGGAAGTGGCTATAAAAGGAAGCAATAATGACTTTGCTATTATTGACAATCCAGAGGGTTCCGGCAAGAAGTATATAGGCCTTTATGATACATACGTGGTCAATCCAATAAATATTGAGGAGGGACAGATAATAAATTGATGAATAATAATAATACTGATATCGCCTCAAATATTATTAAATTAAAAGAGAGAGTGGCAAATGCCGCGTTAAGAAGCGGAAGGACTATAAATGATATAAAAATAGTTGCTGTTACAAAAACTGTTGAACCGGAAAGAATAAATATCGCAGTAGAACAGGGATTGGTTGATCTTGGCGAAAACAGGGTTCAGGAATTATGTAATAAATATGGACAGGTAAACGGTAAGTGCAACTGGCATTTAATAGGCCATTTACAAACAAATAAAGTAAAGTATATTGTGGACAAGGTTTGTCTGATTCACTCGCTTGACAGGATGGAACTTGCCGAGGAACTGCAGAAAAGGGCAAGCCAGCATGGGAAAATTTTGGATGTTTTGGTTCAGGTTAATATCGCAAAAGAGGAAACAAAGTTCGGAATAAATCAGGAAGACGCTGTGGAATTTATTAAAGAAATAAGTAAATTTGAGAACCTGAAAGTAAAAGGGTTGATGACAATTGCTCCTCTTGTTGAAGATCCCGAAGAAGTAAGGTATGTATTTAGAGAGCTACGCAAATTGCTTATTGACATACAGATGGAAAATATTAATAATATAGATATGAAGTACCTGTCAATGGGCATGAGCAATGACTTTGAAGTAGCTATCGAAGAAGGTGCCAATATAATACGAGTAGGTACTGCAATATTTGGACACAGGTAAACAAATTATTACTTTAATGTATTCGTCGTAGGCGGTTAAGGTTTTAGGTAATCTAATGGGTATTAGGGTGAAAATATACAAAAGAGAAAGGGGTCTTATCATGGCTAAATTACTAAATAAAATGTTAAACCTTGTCGGCTGGGAAGTGGAAGAGGAAGAAATAGAAGAAGAGAGCACAAAAAGTAAAACTGATAGGACTGAGGAATATGAGCAGCCTCAGTTTTATAATTCCATCGGAGGCTACAAGAAACAAAATCCGAAAGTCGTGAATATGCACACTTCATCTCAAGTTAAACTAGTTGTGGTACAGCCTGCGGTTTTTGATGATGCACAAAGTATATGTGATCATCTAAAAAACAAAAAGCCTGTAATTGTAAATCTTGAAAATCTTGAAAAAGATGTAGCACAAAGGATAATAGATTTTCTTTGTGGTTCTGTTTATACTATTGATGGTAATATTCAAAAAGTTGCTAACGGAATATTTGTGGTTGCTCCCAGTAATGTGGATATTTCAGGAGATTTTAGCGATGAGTTTAAGAACAAGAATATTTTTTCATGGGTTAAGTAACGGAGGAAAATAATGATAATTACTGCTTTCTTAATTGTACTGAGAGTGATTGAATACGCCATACTTGCACGAGTTATTGTGTCCTGGCTTCCTATCCAAAGATCCAACAGGATAATAATGCTGTTATATCAAATAACAGAACCGATACTTGGCCCCATAAGAAGTATGATTGAAAGATCCTCTGTTGGTAGGACTATGTTGATAGATTTTTCTCCAATAATAGCTTTTCTTATAATTTCTCTGGTACGGAATATTGTTGCAAGAATAGCTTTGGGAATATAGGGGAAAATTAAATTAGTTATGGACCTTTAGCCATTTTAGGGATAAAGAGGTGAACAATATGAATTATACACCAAATGATTTGCAAAATATAACTTTTAAGAAGACCCTGTTTGGATATGGAGAAGATGCAGTAAATGAGGTTTTAGACAAGATTATAGAGGATTATACCCAGTACATACGTGAAAATATAGAGTTAAAGGATAAAGTAGCTTTGTTGAATGAAGGATTGCAGCATTATAAAACCATTGAGGAATCTCTTCAGAACACTTTACTTATAGCCCAGCAAACAAGTGAAGATATTAAGAAAAGTGCTTATGAAAAGGCAGACAATATTATCAGGGAAGCAGAGCTTAAAGCCCAGAAAATAATAAATGATGCCAACCAGGAAGTAATCAGGATTAAATATGAATATGAAGAACTAAGAAAGAAACTACATGTATTTAAGTCAAAAGCCGAAATTTTACTAAATTCACAACTCCAGATATTAAAACAGATGTTTGAAGAGGAAACCTAAATTAAGCAAAAAAATGTCTTAATTATCGTAATATTGACACTCTATCGGAATATATTGTATAATGCTATAATAATTGAGGTAAAAATTTTTGTTAAATAATGTAAAAGACAATGAATGGAAAGAGTAAAAAGCATGGACCCTCATAAGAGAGCAGGGGTTAGGTGAAAGCCTTGCAGGGAGTGCTTTTGAAAATCATCCAGGAGTCGCAGCCTGAAATCATGGATCTATGAAATTAAGGTGTGCCGGGAAACCGTTATAAAATTAAGTGATTAATGATGTTATATTACAGTATTGATATTGTGTAATATAATATTCGTTAGTAATTTGGGTGGTACCACGTGAAAAAGTCTTCTCGTCCCTTAGGATTGAGAGGACTTTATTTTAGCTCATTTTTAGTTGTTTGTTTAATAATAATTATTTAACTTGCTTATCATTTATTTTAAAAATCAGAGCATGATAAGCATAAATAAAAAAATGCCGGTGAATAACGACAGGATGGTGGTTTTTATGTACAACAAAGTATCTACGAGTTTAAATTTTGTTGAAAGAGAAATAGAAGTTCTGGATTTCTGGAAAAAGGAAAATATATTTCAGAAAAGCATTGAGGCAAGGGAAGGTTGCCCTGTTTTCACATTTTATGATGGCCCGCCTACAGCAAATGGTAAGCCACATATTGGCCATATACTGACCAGGGTTATAAAAGACATTATTCCCAGGTATAAAACTATGAAAGGTTATAAAGTATTGCGTAAAGCAGGTTGGGATACCCATGGTTTGCCTGTGGAACTTGAAGTTGAAAAAATGCTTGGGATTAATGGAAAACCGCAAATTGAAGAATATGGTGTTGAACCGTTTATTGAGAAATGTAAGCAGAGTGTATGGAAATATGAGCAGGAATGGAGAAAAATGAGTGACAGGGTAGGATACTGGGCAGACATGGATAATCCATATGTAACATACCACAACTCATATATTGAATCTGTATGGTGGTCATTAAAGAAAATTTGGGATGCCGGGCTGATATACAAAGGGCACAAGATAGTCCCCTATTGTCCCAGATGTGGTACTTCCCTGTCAAGCCACGAAGTTGCCCAGGGTTATAAGGATGTCAAGGAGCCTTCAATATTTGTAAAGTTCCTGGTTAAAGGAGAAAAACAGCGTTTTCTCATGGCATGGACAACAACTCCATGGACATTGCCTTCAAACGTTGCCCTGGCTGTAAATCCTTATGAAACTTATGTCGAAGTTAAATGCAAGGATGAAACTTATATTCTGGCAAAAGCATTGGCTGAGAGCGTTCTGAAAGAAGAATACCAGGTGATAGAAGAGAAACCCGGTGAAAGCCTTATAGGTATTGAATATGAGCCACTTTTTGACTTCGCAAAAATTGACAAAAAAGCCCATTATGTAGTAGGTGCTGAATTTGTTACTCTTACCGACGGTACCGGTATTGTTCATATTGCACCTGCTTTTGGAGAAGATGACGCTAAAGTAGGACGTGACAATGATCTTCCATTTGTTCAGCTTGTAAATGAACAAGGTAAGTTTACTGAAGATGTTACTCCCTGGAAAAATGTTTTTGTAAAGGACGCAGACCCTGAGATTATCAAAAACCTTGATCAGAGAAATCTCTTGTATAGGGTCCTGGATTATGAGCATTCCTATCCTTTCTGCTGGAGATGCGATACTCCATTGCTTTACTATGCTAATGATACATGGTTTATTAAAATGACAGAGGTAAAGGATAAGCTGCTTAAAAACAACAGGAAGATAAATTGGCTGCCTGAAAGCATTAAAGAAGGCCGTTTTGGCAACTTCCTGGAAAACGTTGTAGACTGGGGACTTAGCCGTTCAAGGTACTGGGGAACGCCTCTTCCTATATGGGAATGCCAGTGCGGTCACCGCCATGTAATTGGAAGTATAGCTGAACTAAAAGAAATGGGAGAAAACGTTCCAGATGATATCGAACTTCATAAGCCTTTTATAGATAAGGTTTATCTTAAATGTCCAAAATGTAAGGAAGGAAGAATGAAGAGAGTACCTGAAGTTATAGATTGCTGGTATGATTCTGGTTCCATGCCTTTTGCACAATGGCATTATCCTTTTGAAAATGAGGAAATATTTAGAGAAAATTTCCCTGCTGATTTTATCAGTGAAGCCATAGATCAGACAAGAGGCTGGTTTTATACTTTACTGGCAATATCAACTCTTATTTTTGATGAGCCTTCTTTCCTGAATTGTATAGTTTTAGGCCATGTAAATGATAAAGATGGCCAAAAAATGAGCAAACACAAGGGTAATGTTGTTGACCCCTGGTCAGTTTTGGATAAACAGGGAGCAGATGCACTGCGTTGGTATTTTTATACAGGAAGTTCACCATGGCTCCCGAGCAGATTCTATGACGAAGCAGTAAGTGAAGCTCAGAGAAAATTCATGGGAACTATTTGGAATACCTATGCTTTTTATGTGCTATATGCGAATATTGACAAATTCAATCCCTTAGAATACACACTGGATAGAGAAAAATTGTCAACAATAGATAAATGGATATTGTCCAGGTTACATTCGCTTATTGACCTGGTAGACAAGGATCTAGCAAATTACAGGATAACCGAGCCTGCAAGAGCTGTTCAGGAATTTGTTGATGATCTTAGTAATTGGTATGTCAGAAGAAGCAGAGAAAGATTCTGGCAAAAAGATATGCCCCAGGATAAGATTAATGCCTTTATGACTCTCTATACAGTATTAGATACGCTTACCAGGCTTATGGCTCCTTTTGTACCATTTATGTCGGAGGAAATATATCAGAACTTGGTAAGAAACATTAATCCTTCTGCACCGGAAAGTGTACATCTGTGTAATTTCCCGGAAAGCAGGAAGGAATTTATAGATAAAGAACTTGAAAAGAATATGGACCTGGTTTTAAAGGTAGTAGTCCTTGGGAGAGCATGCAGAAATTCAGCCAATATAAAGAACAGGCAACCTCTGGGGAAAATGTATGTTATGGCAGAATTCGAGCTTCCTGAAATGTACAGGGATCTGATAAAAGACGAACTTAATGTTAAGGATATTGTATTTACGGATAATACAAATATGTTTACAACTTATCTGTTCAAACCTCAGTTGAAAGTATTAGGCCCCCGCTATGGAAAACTGGTGCCAAAGATAGCTCAGCTGTTAAAGGAAGTGGACGGCCAGGAAGTAATGGGTGGATTTGATGCAGGAAAAGATTTGGTATTAACAGTTGATGGTACAGAAATATCTTTATCCAAGGAAGATCTTCTCATTGAGGTTGTCCAGAAAGAAGGCTTCATTACTGAAGCTGAAAAAAATATTACGGTGGTACTTGATACAAACCTCACACCTGAGCTTATAGAAGAAGGTTTTGTCCGCGAGATAACCAGCAAGATCCAGACCATGAGAAAAGAAGCGGGCTTTGAGGTACAGGACCATATCAGGCTGTATTATAAAGATAATGATAAAATTGCAGAAATAATTGAGAGAAATAAGGAGTTAATTGCAGAAGAAGTACTTGCTGATGAAATAGCTGAAGGAAGCTCAGAAGGCTATAGCAAGGAATGGAATATTAATGGAGAAACTGTCAGCATGACAGTTGCAAAGGTGTAAATGAGTAGGGTTGATATTAGGCTTAAAGAAAAGAGTTATCCGATATATATTGAAGATAGCTATGAACATCTGCCTGAGTGCATCAGTGCATCAGGAATCAGTGGAAAAATAATGATAATCACAGATTCAAATGTAGATGCACTCCAGTACCATCAATGTTATGAAGCACTGAAAGGCTGTAACTGTGAGATATATAAATATGTAATGGCTCCCGGTGAAGAAAATAAGACACTTGATACAATAAAGGAAATTTATAGCTGCATAAAAAAACACAGGTTTGAAAGAAATTCTGTAATCCTGGCCCTTGGAGGGGGAGTGGTAGGTGATGTGTCTGGATTTGCTGCATCCACCTATCTGAGAGGGATAAATTTTATCCAGGTTCCAACTACTCTACTGGCACAGGCTGACAGTAGCGTCGGGGGTAAAGTAGGGGTCGATTTTGAGGGTAGTAAGAACATGGTGGGAGCCTTCTATCAGCCCAGACTGGTCTATATTAATGTAAACTCGCTGAAAACTTTGCCCCGAAGGCAATTGATATCAGGCATGGCTGAGGTTGTAAAGCATGGATTAATTATGGACCGTGAATTTTTTGAATACATTGAAAAGAACATAGATAAAATCCTTGCTTTAGATGTGGAAACCCTGAAATATATTGCCGGTAAAAATTGCTCACTTAAGGGAAGCATAGTAGAACAGGATGAAAAAGAAACAGGCCTGAGGGCGATACTGAATTTTGGACATACCATAGGGCATGCAATTGAAAGCAAGATGGATTTTACTTTACTTCACGGGGAATGTGTTTCCATTGGCATGGTTGGAGCTTTCAAATTGGCTTGCAGACTTGGAATGACCAGCCAGGAAAATGCGGAAAGAGTGGCAATGCTACTTGAAAGGCTGGGCCTTCCTGTTAATGTTTCCGGCCCTAATGTTGATGGTTTGTATAATCAGATGTTTTTTGACAAAAAAGTAAAGGATGGACGACTGCTTTTTGTCTTACCCAGAGACATAGGGAAGGTGGAACGGCTTTTTATAAATGATGAGAATTTGATTAAGCAGGTTTTAGGTGAAATTATAATATAAATATAGGTTAATCAAAAAGAAAAAATTGGATAAAATCATTAGGTGAAATTATTTGGCGAATGAATAAGGTAAAGTCCCAAGATAAATAAATGTATAAAAAAAAATAAGCCATATATGTTTATAACTATATGGCTTATTTAATTCTTACGGGTAAGCTTATACCATGAACTTTTTCATAAAGCCCGTTTTCAAAGCATATTAAAAAGCTTATGTCAATAGTATAGAGAGTATGATAATTTTACTGCTGCTTTTGATGCTATACTACTTTACTGCATTCGCAATTGAAATTGTTTATATCTATATTCTTTATCATCCCGAATAAAAGGATTTTAAGCTTATCATTATTATCATTAAAAACTTTTATTACTTCTTCATGTGTAACCGGAGTAATATCATCTCTTCCTTCAAGGCCAACATCATAATCAGTTATTAGCGCAATATTTACATAACAGATCCCAAGCTCACGGGCAAGATAACCTTCAGGATATTGAGTCATATTTATAGTATCCCATCCCATTTTGCTGAACCAACGGCTTTCTGCCACTGTGGAAAAACGTGGTCCCTGAATGACAACAACAGTACCCTTTTCATGGATGGGAATATTAAGGGATCTTCCCGTCTCAATGGCAATTTTGCGAAGTTCAGGACAATATGGATAAGCTGCGCTCGGATGTTTTGTCTCCGGACCATCAAAGAATGTATCTTTCCGGCCGCTTGTTCTGTCCACAAACTGGTCAGTAATTACGAAATCCCCTGGCTTTATATGCGGTTGCAGGCTTCCTGAAGCAGTGGGCCCAATTATTCTTTTTACTCCCAGCTGTTTCATGGCATATAAATTTGCCCTGTAAGGTATCATGTGCGGAGGATATTGATGGTTTTTCCCATGACGGGGTATGAAAGCAACAGTTTTACCTTCATATTTTCCAATTGCAATTGGGGCGCTGGGTTTGCCATAAGGGGTGTCCATTTCAATTTCTTCTACATTACTCAAAAAAGAATAAAAGCCTGAACCTCCAAATACACCGATATCTGCTTTATATTCCATTATAATACCTCCTAATAATAGTTTAATTATTATATAGATTTAACAGCATGATTGAACAACACTTTTGATATCTTTATGCATTATTGCTTTATTAATTACTCAAAAAGCTTTTTCAAAGAAAAATCATAATAATTATATTATAATTTATCCAATTTTTAAACAAATACAATGAAGGTAACTCAGAAAAGAGTATATAGTGATAAAGTGTATATGCAGAAATAAAAGAATGTAACAAGAAAAAACCTTTAATAGTTTTTAACAGCATAAATTTTGGAAATTATATATGAAGGAGGTATTAATATGGCCGGTAAAAATAGAAAAAAGGACAAGAATCATGACAAGAATTATAATGAAAAAAATTATTTAGAAATTATCAGCAAAAAAATAGATGCACTATCACTTAGTATGGAGAAATCCAGAATTTCAGACTATATAAATTATCTTGAAAACCCCAGGAAATTGATTTTTGCAAATTTTATAAGCGGTGTTGCCAGGGGATTTGGAATAGCGGTAGGTTTCTCCCTCCTTGGAGCTATAGGTCTTTATTTGCTTCGAAAAATAGTGATGTTGAATCTACCAGTTATAGGAGATTTTATTGCAGACATTGTGAATATTGTGCAGGATAATTTAAGTAGGAGTGGAGGGAAGATAGGATTATGAATTTTTCCTTTTGTCCTGCCCAATTGCCCTTTGGAGCTTGATAAAATCTTGTTTTCATTTTATAATCTGGGTGTTTAATGTTGTCTGTTGAATTTTTAATCAAATTATTTTATAAAAGGCTTATTATTATGAAATATAAAAATGTAAAAGAAGCAAAATTTATTTTCCGGCCAAACAGATTTTTGGCCAATATAGAAATTAACGGCAAATCTGAATTATGCCGTGTGAAAAACACAGGACGGTGTAAAGAACTGCTAATCCCGGGGACAAAAATATATGTTCAGGAGACCGATAATCAATTACGTAAGACAAAATATGATTTAATAACGGTGTGTAAAGGCAATAGGCTTGTTAATATAGACAGTCAGGCACCTAATAAGGTATTCTATGATTGGGTATGTGAAAGCAATTATTTCGATGAAATTGTTCTGATAAAACCTGAATCCAGATATGGAAACTCCCGGTTTGATTTTTATATAGAAACTTCTTCAAGAAAGCTATTTGCAGAGGTTAAAGGAGTAACGCTGGAGGAAGAGGGTGTGGTACTTTTCCCGGACGCACCAACTGAAAGAGGAATAAAGCACATTAATGAACTATGCCAGTGCATGAAAGATGGATACGAAGCTTATATGGTATTTATTGTGCAGATGGAAAATGTATTGTATTTTACACCTAACAGAAAAACCCATAAGGCTTTCGGAGATGCTTTAAGAGAGGCAGAGAAAGCCGGTCTTCATATTCTTGCCCTTGATTGCAAAGTTACAGAAGATTCAATTGTAGCAAAAGACTTTGTAAATGTGAGGATATAACAGCTCAGCTAAAAACAACCTTTTGCGCCTGGCTAAGCCGGCATAATAGTTTACTTAATTATATTGCGTATCATATTGACTATAAAATTACTTATATAAAAGAATCCATAAGGAGGGTTGTCTATGAAGAATGTAGTAATAACCGGCAGCACGAGGGGCTTAGGTTTTTATATGGCTAAAGAATTCTTGCGGTCCGGATGCAGAGTTACACTGTCCGGCCGGGGTGAAGCTTTATCAGATGCGGCATGTACTGAGCTTTTACCATATAAAGATAAATATATCTATATTCCATGTAACGTCCAGGAAAAAACAAGTCTGCAAAATCTCTGGGATGCTTCTATGAAGCGGTGGGGCCATATAGATATATGGATTAATAATGCGGGACAAAACGTGCCACACCTGTTATCCTGGGAAACGGGCGAAACTTATACTGAAAATGTCATTAAGACCAATATTACCGGCGTGATATATGGTTCTCAAATTGCCGCGGCAGGAATGCTGAAACAAGGCCATGGCGCAATCTATAGCATGGAAGGTTTAGGCTCCAACAATATGATACAGCCTAAGACAATCCTTTACGGTACCACCAAACACGCATTAACGTACTTTATGAAAGGACTGGCCAGGGAACTTGTGGGTACTGGCGTTATAGCAGGGCGGTTGTCACCCGGTATGATGCTCACCGATTTCATTACCAAAACACCTGATGGAGATCAGTCGGAGGTTATATCGGACGAAAAGTTTAAAAAGATATTTAATATACTGGCAGATAAACCAGAAACAGTTGCAGAATTTTTTGTACCCAGAATACTCAGCAACACAAAAAATGATGTTCAAATCGCCTGGTTGACAAACAAAAAGGCGGCCTGGCGTTTTATCACCGGAGGCTTTAGAAAAAGAAAACTAATTTGAAGAGCTGAAATATTAATAAAATAGTCGAAAACGACCCTCATCTCGTTTGATGCGGGTCGTTTTCAAAGTATTACTTTCCCGGCTTCTTTACAAAGAACTTCTTTTGTGCCAGTTTTTCCTCCACTATTCTTAAAGCCTCTCCAAACCTTTGAAAATGAACAACCTCTCTCTCTCTGAGGAATCTAAGAGGGTCAATTACGTCAGGGTCGTCTGCCAGATTTATCAGGTTTTCATAAGTGGCTCTTGCCTTTTGCTCTGCAGCGAGATCTTCTATCAAGTCAGCAATAGGATCACCTTTTGACTGAATATAAGCTGCAGTAAAAGGATTTCCAGCTGCGCTCATGGGGTAAACAGCGTGATCATGATCTGCGTAATAGTCACCAAGTCCTTCCTTTTCCATAATATGGGCAGGGACATCTCTGGTAAGCTGGTGTACCATGGTACCTACCATTTCCAAATGGGCTAATTCTTCAGTGCCTATATCATTCAATATTGCTCTGGCTTCCTCTGTGGGCATACTGAACCTTTGGCTCAGATACCTGAGAGAAGCAGCCAGTTCCCCATCCGGACCGCCATACTGAGTAATTATATATTTCGCCATTCTAGGATTCGGATTTTTTATTCTAACAGGATATTCTAACTTTTTATCATATATCCACATAGTTAACCGCTAATGTAAAACTTTAACAAATTACTATCCTTATTTGAACTTTTTGAATTAATATTAAGTTTTACAGTAACGGCTTCACCTCCATTTCATTATAAATTTATTGGATTTTAACATTTTGGAATTCCATTACCATTTATATGACTTTCAACCTTTCACAGCAAAGGTCCTGCCTTTAAAACTATATTGTTTTATATATTTTAATATGACTTTAATAAATCTGCCATGGCCACGGGCTGTTTATCCATTTCCAGACATTTCTGTTGGATGGAGTGTGTATGGTTAATGGCCCGTACATTCTTTCATAAGTCTCTCTAAGCATTTTTGCTTTCTGAAGGTTGCTGTTAAAAAGAGCTATCGCTTCCTGGTCTGTAGGATGAGTATCAAGGTAAAGACCCAGTTCTATAAGAGTAAAATCTGCTGCCATAAGTTCCCGAAGCAAATTATCATGTTGGTAATTTCGTTGATAGTTCATAATTCACCACCATTCCGCCGATGTACCGGCAAATTATTTTTAATTGTATTGCTGATTACCCAATTAAGCATCAGATAATCTAAAGTTATTGTTTATGCGTCTACAGTATATTCAGGGTCGGTACCGTAGGGCGCGTCTAATTCCGGGAATATAGTTCCTTTACATAACCCAACCATAGGTGGATATATGTCTGAAAGAACCTGATATGGCACATATGCATGAGCATATATAGCCTCTGCAGGACATTTGGATAAAGGATATTGTATTTCGCCTACCATATTCATAGGATAATTCTTCATCATGTTCCCTCCAATTTATTATTCATTAATATAATATTCCGGTTGACGTAATGTGGTTCATAATGTAAACGAATTTGTTAAGTACCAAGTAATTTTTATTTAATAAAATTATTTATTTGGTCAATAATTATAATAATCAGGCAAAAACAATATAAATTTTCATAATAAAACAAATATAGACAATAAACCTGAAATATGATATTCTGAATTTAAATTAATAAGTACCTTTAATTAGTCCAGAGAGGCTGGAAGGAAACGAAATTTATATTATTTATAAATATATTATGGAAATTTTGTTCGATTAGGTTAATACACTGTCTTCTTGCTGACTGGCAAGAAGTTTTTTCATATTTAGGGTATACTTTTCAGAGTATACTTTCCTATATGCAAAAAAAGCTTTTAGGAGGTGAAGGGTAATGATAGAAAAAGCTGAAATCATGGATGAAAATGCAATGAACAGGGCTCTAACCAGGATTGCTCATGAGATAATTGAAAAAAACAAAGGTATTATTGACGTTGTGCTGATTGGAATACAGAGAAGAGGAGTTACACTGGCAAAATGGATTGCAGAAAAGATTAAAGAAGTTGAAGGTAAGGAAGTACCTATGGGAATTCTTGATATTACTTTCTATAGGGATGACCTGAGTATGTTGGCGGAACATCCGGTAATTAACGGTACAGAGATTAATTTTCCTGTAACCGGAAAGAGAGTGGTTCTTGTTGACGATGTTATTTACACTGGAAGGACAGCCAGGGCGGCTATTGATGCAGTAATGGATTTAGGAAGGCCAAGTGCCATACAACTGGCAATATTAATTGACAGAGGCCACAGGGAACTGCCTATAAGAGCAGATTATGTAGGTAAGAATGTTCCTACTTCGAAATTTGAAATGATTAATGTAAAAGTTACTGAAATTGATGGAATAAATTCGGTCACAATAAGCGATATAAGAGAATCGGATTAGTAACCGTCAAGGATCAGACTTAATTTTCAGAAGAGGAAAAAAGTAAGGCACCTTAAAAAAAGGATGGAGAGTTAATATGAAACTAATTTCAAAAGATATACTAGGTCTAAAGGATATGTCTCCGGAAGAAATTGAATACATATTGGATACTGCAAAAACCATGAAACTGATATTAATGTCAAAAAATAAAAAAACGCCCCATCTTCAAGGAAAATCAATAGTAACACTTTTTTATGAAAACAGTACAAGGACAAGGCTTTCTTTCGAACTGGCTTCAAAATACATGGGTGCCAGTTCAGCCAATATTGCGTCTTCAAGCAGCAGTGTGGCAAAAGGGGAAACACTTATAGACACAGGCAAAACCATCAATATGATGGGAGCGGATATAGTTATCATAAGACATCCTATGGCTGGTGCTCCACATTTACTGGCGAAAAATGTAGAGGCTTCTGTAATAAACGCAGGTGACGGAATGAATGAACATCCCACCCAGGCTCTTCTCGATATTTTTACCATAAGAGAGAAGAAAGGAAGCCTGAAGGGGTTAAAGATAGCAATTATCGGAGACATATACCATAGCAGAGTGGCAAGAAGTAATATATGGGGTATGTTAAAGTTAGGTGCTGAAGTTTATGTAGCAGGGCCGACAACCATGTTGCCACCTCAGTTAGAAAAAACTGGCGTTAAAGTTTACAATACCATACATGAGGCTATTATTGACGTAGATGTAATAATAGGGCTCAGAATACAAAAAGAAAGACAAAAAAGCGGTTTATTCCCTTCAATAAGAGAATATTCCAGATTTTTCGGGCTGGATGATAAACGGTTAAAGTTTGCCAAAGAAGATGTCCTTATTCTGCATCCTGGCCCCGTTAACAGAGGTATCGAAATGACCTCTTCAATCATTGACGGAGACCAATCTTTGATTAATGAGCAGGTAACCAACGGAGTAGCTGTAAGAATGGCTTTAATGTACCTGTTAACAAGGAGGAAAAATGATGGCACTTTTAATTAAAAACGGACACGTTATTGATCCAAAATCCGGATTGGATGAAGTTCTTGACATAATGATTGAGAACGATAAAATAACCGAAATAGGCAAAGATTTAACTCTTACAAACGGAGATTTAATTGATGCAGAAGGGAAATATGTTATACCTGGTTTGGTTGATGCTCATTGCCATCTGAGAGATCCGGGATTTGAGTACAAGGAAGATATTGAAAGCGGAACAGCCAGTGCTGCAGTGGGAGGATTTACATCTGTCGCATGTATGCCTAATACAAATCCGGTAATTGATAATGAAGCAATGGTAAAATACATATTAAATAAAGGAATTCAGGATGGCTATGTTAATGTATACCCCATAGGAGCAGTCACCAAAGGGCAAAAAGGTGAAGAACTTGCTGAAATTGGAGAACTGAAATTTGCAGGGGCTGTTGCACTATCTGATGACGGACATCCGATTAAAAGTTCTTCATTAATGAAAAAAGCTCTTCAATATGCATCCATGTTTGATATTACAATAATTTCTCATTGCGAAGACCTTGATTTGGCAGAGGAAGGAGTAATGAATGAAGGATACCAGTCCACCATAATGGGGTTAAAAGGCATACCTTCAGCAGCTGAGGAAATAATGGTAGCCAGAGATATAATACTGGCTGAATATACCAAGGTTCCTATACATATCGCACATGTAAGTACTGAACTTTCTGTTGATTTAATAAGGAATGCAAAAAGAAGGGGAGTTAAAGTTACCGCGGAAACGTGCCCTCATTATTTTACTCTTACTGATGAAGCTTGCGAAGGTTTTAATACCAATGCAAAGGTTAACCCACCCTTAAGGACTAAAAAAGATGTTGAGGCAATAATAGAAGGCCTCCGGGACGGAACCATAGATATAATAGCTACAGATCACGCGCCTCACCATATTGATGAAAAAAATGTTGAATTCAATCTTGCCGCTAACGGAATAGTGGGATTGGAAACAGCCCTTCCCCTTGCAATTACATATCTTGTTAAGCCAGGTATATTGTCTTTGAATATGCTTGTGGAAAAAATGTGTCTGAACCCTTCCAGGATTTTGGGGTTGAACAAGGGAACAATACAGGTAGGGAAAACCGCTGATATTACAATTATAGACCCTAATGAAGAATATATTGTTGAAGTTAAAAAATTCAAATCAAAGAGTAAGAATTCTCCCTACAATGGATATAAACTATTTGGAAGGGTGATTTATACAATTGTTGGCGGAAATGTAGTAGTAAGAGAAAAAGTTTTGCTATAAGGAGACAGGTATGTTTGTAGATAAGCTGATAAAGAAAATAATTGAAAAGAATAATCCTACAATTGTTGGATTAGACCCTAAAGTTGAATATGTTCCTTCTTTTATAAAAGAAAATGCATTCAAAGAATACGGACGTAATTTAAAGGGTGCTGCTGAGGCAATTCTTGCCTTTAATAAGGCTATTATAGATGCAATTTACGATGTGGTGCCTGCAGTAAAACCCCAGATTGCTTATTACGAAATGTATGGAATAGAAGGTATAAGAGTATTTTATGAAACAATTCAGTATGCCAGAAGTAAGGATCTCCTGGTAGTTGCAGACGGTAAAAGGAATGACATAGGAAGTACTGCCGAAGCCTACTCTTCTGCTTTCCTTGGCAAGACATCCATTGATGGAACAGTTTCAGAGACGGTTTTTGATGTGGATGCACTGACAGTAAATCTGTATCTTGGATATGACGGAATCAAGCCTTTTATTGAAGATTGCAAGAAATATGGGAAAGGTATTTTTCTGCTTGTTAAGACTTCTAACAAATCCTCCGGACAGATACAGGACTTGCTTACTCATCAAGGTAAAAGCATTTATGAAGTAGTAGCTGAGCATATTGAAGAATGGGGGGAATGCATCAGGGGTGAATTTGGCTATAGCAGTGTGGGAGCTGTTGTAGGTGCTACTTACCCCAATCAGGCCAAAATACTGAGAAAAATTATGAAACATGCATATTTATTAGTGCCTGGCTATGGCGCCCAAGGAGGTACTTCAAGGGATGTTGTCCATTGTTTTAACTCTGATGGCTTAGGAGCTATAGTTAATGCTTCCCGTAGTGTTATATGTGCTTACCAGAATAGCAAATGGAATGGAATATATAGTGAGAAAGATTTTGCTCAGGCTGCCAGAGCTGAAGTATTAGAGATGAAAGAACAGATAAATAATGCCATATGCGAAGAAAGAGAGCGCAGGTGCATGTAACTATGTCCAGACATATTAAGGGAAAAATAATATCTGTAGAAAAAGTAGTTCCTGATATTTATAAAATGACGGTGGAATCCCCTTATATCTCTCAGAATGCCAAGCCTGGGCAGTTTATAAATATTAGATGCAGTGAAGGCCTTGATATGATACTTAGAAGGCCAATAAGCATTGCGGGAGCAGACAAGCTTAAAAATACTTTTGATATTTACTACCAGATTCGGGGGACAGGAACCAAATGCCTTTCCAGAAAAAAGGCAGGAGAGGAAGTAGATATCATTGGACCTGTAGGTAATTCCTTTGATATTTTTAATGAATATACCAATATCGCAGTTGTAGGCGGAGGTATTGGCATATTTCCCCTGTATTTTCTTCTTAAAGAAAAAACAGATGGAATGAAGACCGCATTTCTCGGTTTCAGAGACAAGGAGCATATTGTTTTGGAAGATGAATTTAATGAAGCAGCTGATAAGCTGATTCTTACAACTGATGATGGCAGTGCGGGGAGAAAAGGTCTTGTTACACAAATGCTGGAAGAAGATCTTAAATTAAATAAATATGATATAATTTATACTTGCGGGCCATTGCCCATGATGAAAAAGGTAGTTCAACTGGCTGATATGTATAATATTAAGTGCCAGGTTTCAATGGAGCAGAGAATGGGCTGCGGAATAGGAGCCTGCCTTGTCTGTGCATGTAAAATCAAGTTAAATAATGAAAGCCAGGATTGGGTTTATGGACATTTATGTAAGGATGGCCCGGTTTTCTGGAGCAATCAGGTGGTTTTGGAGGATTTTGAAGGAGAAAATTAGACGGTTATGGATAAAATTGATCTATCAATTGAAATTGCAGGTTTAAAACTTAAAAATCCGGTTATAGCAGCTTCCGGAACCTTTGGATTTGGAAGAGAATTTTCAAAGTATATTGACTTAAATGAACTTGGCGGCATATCTGTAAAAGGACTGACTCTGGAAGCAAGGCAAGGAAACGGGCCACCCAGGATTGCAGAAACACCGTCTGGAATATTAAACAGTGTGGGGCTGCAGAATCCTGGAGTTGAGGAGTTTATAAAAAAAGAGATACCTTTTTTAAGAGAATATGATCTTGCAATAATCGCCAATATTGCAGGAAATACTATAGAAGAATATTGTAAAATGGCTGAAATACTCAGTGAATGTGATGTTGATGCTCTTGAATTAAACGTATCATGCCCTAATGTAAAACATGGCGGGGTGGCATTTGGTAATTCTGCCAGAGGCATTTCAGAAGTAACAAAAATGGTAAGGAAATGCTGTAAAAAACCTTTAATAGTAAAACTAACTCCCAATGTAACAGATATTAAAGAAATTGCCAGGGCAGCAGAAGAAGAGGGGGCAGATGCCATATCATTGATTAATACCATCCTGGGTATGGCTATAGATATTCATAAAAAAAGACCGGTTTTATCAAATAATATGGGAGGACTTTCAGGACCCGCCATAAGACCCATTGCTGTAAGGATGGTATATGAGGCAGCCAGAACAGTTAATATACCCGTTATTGGAATGGGTGGAATCTGCAGCGGCGATGATGCTATTGAATTTATGCTGGCAGGCGCAAGTGCAGTTATGGTTGGAACAGCTAATTTTATGGATCCTGCAGCATGTTTGAATGTTATCCGGGGAATTAAGAATTACATGAAAATGCATGGACATAGCCGCCTTGACGAGATTATAGGCAAACTGAAATTAAATTAATCTTTTGTGTAAAACTGGATCATATACGTTATGAGAAAATATACATGTGACAGCACTTTACGAAACTCATGTTATTGCTTTATAACACATATGACATAAAAGCAGACACAGAAAGTAAAACTAGGAACGGTGAATTAATTTATGGTAACAAGGTTGTATTTCGTAAGACATGCAGAAGCAGAAGGCAATGTAAAAAGAATATTCCATGGCTGGACCGATGCCAAGCTTACAGAAAAGGGACGTATTCAGGCACAAAAATTAGCAGCCAGGATGAAAGATATGGATATAGATGTCATCTATTCGAGCAGCCTTGAAAGGGCAAAGGAAACTGCTGCTTATATTGCGGCTGCAAAGAATCTTCCAGTTATATCTAATGATAACTTAAGAGAAATAAATGGAGGAAGCTGGGAAAATCAGAAGTGGGAAGATCTTCCCTTAAAATGGCCTTATGAATATCATACATGGGAGAACAGGCCTCATATCCATAACATGCCTGATGGAGAATCCATGGAAGATTTTCAGGAAAGGCTTATTTCTGAAATAAAGTATATAATTGATAATAATATGGGTAAAAATGTATGTATTGTTACCCATGGCACTGCAATTAAAGCATTGATATGCTATTTCACCGGATGTTCTCTTGAAGAAATGTTAAATATTAATTGGGTAGATAATACTTCAATAACTGAAATTCATTATGAAGATGGCACGTTTAAAGTTGTTGATGAAGGTGATTCTTCACATTTGGGAGATGAATACTCTACACTGAAATTTCAGGATTGGTGGGAGTACAACAAGATAATGATAGAAAAAAGAAACAGAATTATATCTTTGATGTTTGAGACAGGGGCTTTACAAGTCTGCCCTGAGGACTCCCCTTTTTGGTATACTTCTGGTACAATAGGACCATATTACATAAACACCCATTATTTGTATGGAAGTAAAGAAAAGGCCGAAATGTTGCTAAAAGATATCGAAATCGCCACCAAGGACAGACTGACATGTTCTGGTGAGATTTTGGCAAAAGTGCTGAAGAATTATAACGAAGAATTGATATATAAAGAATTAATTGATGAATTATGTGATTATATAAAAAGTAAGATAAATATTGATAAAGTAGATTATATCTCAGGAGGAGAACGAAGAGACTGGTTTTTTTCACTAATTGCCGCAAGGATACTTAAAAAGCCACATCTGACTATATTTAAGGATCTGGATGTTGTGGTATTTGATGGAGAAAAGTCCTGGAGAACAGATAATATAAATGGTGCCAGTGTTTTACATATAGCAGACCTCATCACTGAAGCTTCAAGTTATATAAGGGCCTGGATACCGGCGGTAAAGAGTATAAATGGTGTAATGAAATGGTCTGTAGTAATTGTTGATAGGAATCAGGGCGGAGAGGAAATGCTATTAAGAGAGAAGATAATTTCCCACGGGATGGTATATATTAATAAGGGACTTTTTGATAAAGCACTTTCTTTTGGTTTGATTAATGAAAAACAATATAATTTGATAATAGAATATTTAGAAAATCCAAGAGAGTCAATGAGAAAATTTTTGATACAGAATCCCGAGTTCATTGAAAAGGCAATGAAAAGTGACAAAAGAACAAGGGAAAGAGCTGAACTGTGTATAGAGAAAGATATTTATGGATTGGGAGAGAGGAAATCTTGAAAAATAGTACAGGGGACAGAAGGAAAGATATTCTGGTCGCGCAGGAGGAAATTGCAAGACAGCAAGGTATTGCAGAGGAAATTAAGCAATTGAATTACCAGGAAGAAATGAAAACCGGGAAAAAGAAACTTTTTTATATAGAAACCCTTGGTTGCCAGATGAATGAAAATGATTCAGAAAAATTGGCAGGTATGTTAAATGAGATGGGATATTCCGAATCTGACAATGCGGAAAACAGCGACCTTATTATAGTAAATACCTGCTGTGTCAGGGAAAATGCCGAACAAAAAGTATATGGGCACCTGGGTAGATACAAAAGTCTTAAAGAAGAGAAACCTGGTATGGTAATTGCTGTATGCGGATGCATGATGCAGCAAAATGAAGTAGGTGATAGCATAAAAAGGAAATACAGGCATGTAGATTTGGTATTTGGCACTCACAATTTGCATAAATTTCCTGAATATTTGTACAACGTCTTGTCTTCAAGAATAAGAGTTATTGATATATGGGAATCTTCAGGTTCCATAGCCGAGGGTTTGCCAATAACCAGAAAAGACGGAATCAAAGCCTGGGTAACAATTATGTATGGCTGCAATAATTTCTGCTCTTATTGTATTGTTCCATATGTAAGGGGAAGAGAAAGAAGCAGAATGCCTGAAGATATAGTCAGGGAAATTGAAATATTAGGAGAACAGGGATATAAAGAGGTTACTTTGCTGGGCCAGAATGTAAATTCCTATGGGAAAGATCTGGATCAGAATATTAGTTTTGCAAGGTTGTTGGAAAAAATTAATAAAATTAATGGTATTGAAAGAATAAGATTTACCACATCTCATCCCAAGGATTTGTCTGACGAACTAATTGTTGCCATGAGGGACCTGGAGAAGGTTTGCAACCATCTTCATCTTCCTTTACAAGCCGGAAGTACAAGAATACTTAAAGCAATGAACAGAAAATATACCAAAGAAGATTATTTATCTTTGACAGAGAAAATAAAAAAGGAAATACCGGATATAGCCTTGTCCACAGATATTATTGTGGGTTTTCCCGGCGAAACCGAAGAAGATTTTAATGATACTATTGACGTAGTGGAAAAGGTTAGGTTCGATTCTGCTTATACTTTCCTGTATTCAAAAAGAAAAGGAACACCTGCAGCAAAAAATCCTGAACAAGTGGAGGAAGAAGTTAAAAAAAGGAGATTTGGAAGACTGTTGGAGGTACAAAACAAAATAAGCAGGGAACTTAATGAAAAACTGCTCAATAAGGTGGAAGAAATACTTGTGGAGGGTATTAGCAAAAATAATCCTCATGTATATACAGGAAGAACAAGAACCAATAAGATAGTAAACTTTCAGGGGGATTCAAGTATGGTTGGCAGAATTATTAAAGTTAAAATCAATAAAATTCAAACCTGGTCTCTTGAAGGTACAGTAGTGCCTGCTGGTGATAACAAATGAGCACCTTGACTCCAATGATGCAGCAGTATATTGAAATAAAAAGCAAGTATAAGGATTGTATTCTTTTTTTCAGGCTGGGTGATTTCTATGAAATGTTTTTTGAAGATGCGGAAATAGCGTCGGCTGAACTTGAGATTACACTTACCGGAAGGGATTGCGGCCTGGAAGAAAGGGCTCCCATGTGCGGAGTACCATATCATGCTGCAGAAACTTACATAGCAAAATTATTAAGTAAGGGGTATAAGGTTGCAATATGTGAACAGACTGAAGATCCTGCTCTGGCAAAGGGAATAGTTAAAAGGGAAGTCATAAGGGTAATAACTCCCGGTACATTAACTGAATCATCCATGCTTGACGAGAAAAAGAATAATTTTCTCATGTCTATTTTTAAGGAAGGGTACTGCTTTGGAATAGCAGTTGTAGATCTGTCAACAGGGGAATTTGTAACAACTAAAATTACCCGAGGTAATACCACTTCCAAACTCCTGGATGAAATAGCAAAGTATTCTCCTTCTGAGATAATTGCAAATTCAGCATTACTGGAAGATAATGAGCAAGTAAAATCTATTAGGAACAGATTTGAAACATATATTTCTCATTTTGGTGACAGTTATTTCGAGTTGGAAAATGCCAGGAACAGATTAATAAGTAAGTTTGAAAAATCAGAACATGGTGTACAGCAATTATTTGCCGGCAGGTCTGATTCTAAATCTTTACTATCGGAAGAACATTTATGGCAAAGTGCTTCAGGCGCATTACTTGAATACCTGGAGCAAACCCAGAAAACCAGTCTGGATCACATACAAAAACTCGAATTGTATGAGATTGAGGAATATATGGTTCTGGATGTTTCCACCAGAAGAAACCTTGAATTGACTGAAACTATGAGGGATAAGTCCAGAAAGGGTACACTACTGTGGGTGCTTGACAGGACAAATACTTCTATGGGAGCGAGAATGCTGAAAAAATGGATAGAGCAGCCACTGGTAAATATAGATGATATTAATGAGAGGCTTGCGGCGGTAGAGGAATTTAAAAACCGCTTTATGGTAAGAATGGAAATAAAGGAGTTGCTAAAAGGGGTCTATGATATTGAAAGACTAACGAGTAAAATTGTTATTGGATCTGCCAACTGCAGAGACCTTATAGCTCTAAAAAACTCCCTGGGTAAGCTTCCATATATTAAGGAAATACTAAAAAATTGTACAGCTTCATTGAACAATAAAAATTATAACCAGATAGATACATTGGAAGATATATATCAGCTTATAGAAAACTCTATTGTCGATGATCCTCCTGTTGCTGTAAAAGAAGGAGGTATCATAAAAACCGGTTTTAATGAGGAAGTGGACAAGCTAAGAAAGGCATCTACGGAAGGTAAAGACTGGATCCTGCAATTGGAAAGTACTGAAAGGGAAAAGACGGGTATAAAAAACCTGAAGGTAGGATATAACAGGGTTTTCGGATATTATATCGAAGTAACAAAATCATATTATTCCCAGGTACCTTCAAGTTATATCAGGAAGCAGACCCTTTCAAATTGTGAAAGGTATATTACACAAGAATTAAAAGAAATTGAGGATACAATTCTTGGAGCCGAAAGTAAAGTAATTGAACTCGAATACAGTTTATTTTTAGAAATTAAAGCCAAAATAGCATCTGAGGTATCGCGAATTAAGAATACCGCCAGGGCAATAGCTGAGATAGATGTTTTGTGTTCATTGGCAGAAGTGGCTGACAGGGAATCATACATTATGCCATCTGTTGATTCCGGTGGTATAATCGAAATTAAAGGCGGCAGACATCCTGTTGTAGAAAAAATGCTGGAAGAAGGTACATTTGTTCCTAATGATACATTGCTGGACATGGAAGAAAACCGAATATTAATTATTACCGGACCCAACATGGCAGGTAAGTCCACCTATATGCGGCAGGTAGCCCTGATAGTTTTAATGGCTCAACTGGGAAGTTTTGTACCTGCCGAATATGCCAAAATTGGTGTGGTGGACCGGATATTCACCAGGGTAGGGGCATCGGATGACCTTGCTTCAGGCCAAAGCACATTTATGGTTGAAATGACTGAGGTGGCCAATATATTGGCAAATGCAACTTCAAGGAGTCTTCTGGTACTTGATGAAATTGGAAGAGGAACGAGTACTTTCGACGGTCTCAGCATAGCATGGGCGGTTATAGAGTATATCAGCGACAAGGAAATAATGGGGGCAAGAACCTTATTTGCCACACACTATCATGAACTGACAGAGTTAGAGGGAGAAATTGAAGGAGTTAAGAATTACTGTATCTCTGTAAAAGAAAAAGGAGAAGATATAATATTTTTAAGGAAAATAATCAGGGGTGGAGCCGATAGCAGTTACGGAATACAGGTGGCCAGGCTGGCAGGTCTTCCACAGGTTGTACTGGATAGGGCAAAGGAAGTTCTAAAAGAGCTGGAAGATACCGATATAAGCAAGAAACAGACCAGAAGCAGACGCGGCAGGGCACCGATAGAAGGTCAGATTGATATATTCCATATGAATAGTCAGACAAAGAGTAAAGACACGATAATTGAGGAAATAAAAAAAGTAGATATTTCAAAGATAACACCTCTGGATGCTCTGAATTTTATTTATAGGCTGCAGGAAAAAATCAAGAAGGGATTATAATGAGTAAAATTATTGTATTAGATGAGATTACTGTGAACAGAATAGCAGCAGGAGAGGTTGTTGAAAGGCCTGCATCAGTTGTCAAGGAGCTTGTAGAAAACTCCCTGGATGCAGGTGCTTCCAGTATTACTGTTGAGATAAAAAATGGAGGAATTACATATATTAAGGTTATGGATAACGGCTCAGGAATAGAAGAAGGAGATGTAGAAATAGCTTTTGAAAGGCATGCAACCAGTAAAATAATGTATCCGGATGATCTTGAGTCAGTATCAACTATGGGTTTTAGAGGGGAAGCCCTGGCAAGCATTGCAGCAGTTTCAAACATTGAGCTTACAACAAGAACTAAGGGCAGTATTTATGGTACTTATATTAAGTTAAGCGGTGGTACTATATTAGAAAAGAATCAAAAGGGATGTCCTGTAGGAACAACCATAATTGTAAAAGACTTGTTTTTCAATACTCCCGCAAGGTATAAGTTTCTGAAAAAAGACAGTACCGAAGGTGGCTATGTGGCAGATATACTTAACCGTATAGCATTAGGTAACCCGGATGTCTCCATAAAGCTTGTAAATAATGGGACTGTGGTACTGCATACTCCGGGAAACAATGACCTTTTAAGTGCAGTTTTCAGCGTTTATGGGAGAGATATTTCCAGCAGGTTGATTAAAATAGACTATGTGGAAGATAATGTAAGAATTACAGGTTATGCGGGCAAGCCTGAGATAGCAAGATCCAACAGAAATCATCAGTCAATATTTGTTAACGGAAGATACATTAAGAGTAAGATAGTTACATCAGCTATTGATGAGGCATATAAAACTCTTCTTATGAAAAATAAATTCCCATTTATTATATTAAATATAGATATTAATCCTTCCCTGGTGGATGTAAATGTGCACCCTGCAAAAACCGAGGTAAGGTTTTCCAGTGAGCAGGATACATTTAGAATTGTTTATAATGCAATCTATGGATCAGTAATGGAGAAACCCCTTATTAGAAATATTGAATCTGCCGGAAATGAATATTTACCGGGTGAAATATATCCTGGTCAAAGCCCTGGGGAAGGTATAACCAGGGATTACTATCAGAAATCTGATTATAAGTGGAGTGAATTTCAAAAGGATGATTATAAACAAGAGAGCTTTGATGTTAAAGGGCATTTAGTTTCTGATAACATGTCACCTGGTTCGGTGTTTCAAAGTGACGAATTATTCGGGAATAATATAGAAAGTAATTTCCCGGGGAACAGGGACAAAAGTGATGAAACTGCAAAGATGACCCCTGGGGACTTATCTGATAAACCTGAGGTTTTGCCTGTTAATGATGCAAAAATGATTATGGATGAACTATTGGAGGCAAAAATAATTGGACAGGTTTTTTCAACATATATATTATTGGAATATAACCAAGAAATTATTATAATTGACCAGCATGCTGCCCATGAGAGGATAATGTATGAAAGCCTGCTAAGAAAATATAAGAATAATGAAACCTTGGCCCAGACACTGTTAAATCCTGTAACAGTTGAGCTAACAAACAGTGAAATAATGCTTCTTGAGGCTAATAAGGATTTTTTTAATAAGATGGGTTTTATATTTGAGAATTTTGGTAATAATTCTATTATACTAAGAGCAGTACCCTATATTAATTCTCAAAGTGATTTCAATAGTTTGTTCCTGGATATAATAGATATTGCCAAAGGCGTGAACAGGCAAGAACACACAAAAACAGAGGAAGAAGCATTATATATGATGGCTTGCAAGGCTGCTGTAAAGGCAAATAAAAAGCTTGACAACATGGAAGTAAAAAGTTTATTGAGAGAGATGGCAAGCCTGGATAACCCATATTCATGCCCTCATGGCAGGCCTACAATGATAAAAATGAGCTTACGTGAGCTTGAAAAAAGATTTAAGAGGATTATATAGCATACCAATGTGAGTATATAAATTAACAAAAAACATAGGAGGTCATAAATTGGGAAATGCTATTGTAATTGTCGGACCTACGGCTGTGGGAAAGACAAAAGTATCCATAGATCTTGCCCGGGAAATAAATGGCGAGATAATATCAGCTGACTCAATGCAAGTATATAAATTCATGGATATAGGGACTGCAAAACCTGACGAAGAGGAAATGTGCGGTGTAAATCATTATCTTATTAGCTGTATATATCCTGACCAGGAATTTAGTGTTGCAAAGTTTAAGGAATTGGCCTTAAAATATATGGATGAAATAACTGAAAAAGGTAAAATTCCAATAATTGTTGGTGGAACAGGATTATACATAAATTCCCTGGTATATAATATTAATTTTTCGGATACAATAACTGATTGGGAACTTCGTGAGAGCCTGAGAAAGGAAGCAGAGGAGAAGGGTAATGAATATCTGCATGAAATGCTTAAGGAAATTGATCCCGAGTCAGCGGAAAGAATTCATAAAAATGATATTAAAAGAATCATAAGAGCTATAGAAGTGTATAAATATACTAATAAAACAATTTCCCAGCATCAGAGGACTTCGAGAACAGAACCTTCCAAATACAAGTTTTTAATTTACGGTCTGCAAATGGAAAGGGCAAAACTCTATGATAGAATAAACAGAAGAGTTGATGCAATGATCAGGAAAGGTCTTGTCAATGAGGTCAGAAAGCTTGTTGAAATGGGTTATGACAAAAACTCCATTGCTATGCAGGGACTGGGTTACAAACAAATTTTGTGGTACCTGAAGGGCTTAACGACTCTTGAAGAGTCAATTTATCTATTGAAAAGAGATACCAGAAGATATGCAAAAAGGCAATTGACCTGGTTTAAAAGACTTGAGGGTGTCAAATGGATAAACGTAGACAGATTGGGGGAAGAGGGTGGAGCGCTTAGAGAAATCCAATCAAATATTGCATTGACTGGAATTATCTTATAAAATTAGTAATATCAAATTAATAAAAATATAATGAATTGAAGGTTTGGTCAGATAATTTGCATATAAGAGGAGGATTTTTCAGTGAACAAGACAAATATTAATTTACAGGATGTTTTTTTAAATCAAGTACGTAAAGAATACATAGCAGTTACAGTATATTTAACAAATGGTTTTCAGCTAAAAGGATTAGTAAAAGGGTTCGATAATTTTACTGTTGTTTTGGAAACTGATGGGAAACAGCAACTTATATATAAACATGCAATATCCACTATAGCTCCATTGAAAGCAGTTAATCTTATTTTTAATGATAGTGGAAAAGAATAAGGATTTTATAAAATACAGGTAAAGTGTATGGTTTAATAATACAAATCATTCACTTTATACTGTTTACAGGTAAGATATGTTTATTATAGTTTTCTGAATACTCCGATAACTTTGCCAAGTATTGAAACATTATCTTTAACGATTATTGGTTCCATATACCTGTTTTCAGGTTGAAGCCTTATATAATCCTTTTCCTTGTAAAAGGTTTTAATGGTAGCTTCATCTCCGATTAGGGCAACTACAATATCACCATTTTGTGCAGATGACTGCTGCCTTACCAGAACCATATCCCCATCAAGGATGCCTGCTTCTATCATACTTTCACCCTTAACCTTTAACATAAATGTGGTAGAATTCCGGACAAATTCAGCAGGCAAAGGGAAAGTATCTTCAATATTTTCCACGGCGAGAATAGGCTGTCCTGCAGTTACTTTACCTACAATCGGAACTTGAATTATCTTTTTGCCTAAAAAGCCATAGTTCTGTTGTAACAGATCACTTTTATGATTACTTTCTTGATTGTCCACTACTTTTATAGCTCTTGGTTTAGAAGGATCCTTTTGTATGAAACCCTCTTTTTCCAGCTTGGCAAGGTAGCTGTGAACTGTAGAAGTAGATTTAAGACCTATCGCGCTGCAAATTTCCCTCACTGATGGAGGGTACCCTTTTTCTTCTACTTCCTTTCTGAGAAAATCAAGAATCTTTTGCTGTTTATCATTATTCTTTTTTGGCATAAAACCATTCCTTTCATAGCCCTATGGCAAAAGAAAATTATATATTGCCGCTTTCAGATATATTATAACATTTTCCAGAAAAATGTCAAACAAATGTTCGAATAATATTGACACAGAACATATGTTTGTACTAAAATATAACCAGAACACATGTTCTATAATATCCAGAGGTAGGGATACATTATGAATAGAAGATACATACTTGTAAACAAGAGAAGATTTATTGTAATAGTTGCCATGGCTTTGATGATTATTTCCACTTTAATATTTTCTGCATCGGCACAGGGCTTTAAAGAAATTAATTATATAACAGTAAAAATTCAAAAAGGAGACACATTATGGTCTATTGCTGAAAAATATGGAGGTAATTCAGATATAAGAAAATACATATTTGAGATAAAAAAAGCAAATAATCTTTTAAACAGTCAAATTTATGAAGGAGATGAGCTGAAGATACCGGTATATTAAGTTGAGATTCATTATCAAAGAAACAGCAAGAATACTCCCGCATTATAAGCAGGAGATAAATTGCTATGGTATAAACAGTGGATATATTCAGATAAAAATAAACCGGCACTAATCACTATTGCAAAAAAACCGGCTTATATGATAGACTATCTTTGACTTAAGTCTTTGAGTGGATGTGCAGAATAAAAAATGAAAACAATCGCACAAATAGAGCGAAAGCTTGATAACAAGCTAATTGTTATAGGGATTATTGCTTTTATAACATTAATAGCATATTGTAATAGTTTTGCCATACCCTTTTTACTTGACGACTTCAGTTCTATTGTAAACAACTATGATATAAGAAATCCCTTTGATTTACGATCCATATGGAATTTTTACACCAACAGGTTTGTTTTATATTTTACTTTGTCAATAAATTATGCAATTCATGATACTTCCGTATATGGTTATCATATAGTCAATACGGCAATTCACATTTTTAATGGGATAATACTTTATTTTATAATAAACTATATACTCGGACTGAATTTTGAAAAAAACAAACTGGCAGCCAGATTCAGGAATGTTATTTCCATGGTTGGATCACTTGTTTTCGTAACTCATCCCATGCAGATTAATGCTGTAAGTTATATTGTCCAGAGAACAGCCTCACTTGCGGCTTGTTTTTATCTTCTTTCAATTTTCTTCTTTTTAAAATACCGGATAAATGATAAAAAAAGATATTTTATATTTATGTTGATTTCAATAATACTGGCAATGTTTACAAAGGAAAATACCATAACAATTCCTTTCATGCTTGCCCTGCTGGATTTTATGTTCTTTTTAAAAGACAGAGAAATTAAATGGATTAAAAGGGCTGTTATTTTGATAATTATATTTTTGACAGTACCAATAATACCGGGAACAAATATTTTTTTAAAAGGGTTTAACCAGAGTGATCCTAACTTAACCTTTAAAGCAAGCACTTCTATGGAAAGGAACCATTATTTCTACACCCAGATGAATGTAATTTTGCTGTATATCAGGCTGCTTTTTATACCATATGGTCAGTGCTTTGATTATAGCAACGATTTTCCAATTTCAAAGACTATATGGGAAAACAATTCCTATATTTCATTTATTATTTTACTTATAATAGGATTAATCGGCTTATATAATTTTAAGAAAAACAAATTATTATCTCTTGGTATACTGTGGTTTTTTATAGGGCTTTCTGTAGAATCCTCATTTATATCTATTAAGGATGTTTATTTTGAACATAGAGTATACTTTCCATTGGCTGGTTTTGTAATATTTTTAATAGGCCTGATATTCCCGCCTCAATCCGGTGAGAGAATCATAAAGCCTAACCTTGTTAAAAAATCCATGCAAGCATTTATGGTTTTATCATGTCTCATTATTATTATGCTTTCAGGGCTTACAATAGCTAGAAATTATATATACAGCGATACTATAAGGTTGTGGCAGGATACTGTAAAAAAAGCACCTAACAGCGACAGAGCCCATAGTTCTCTTGCAGGAGGTTATCTTGACAGCTATGAGGAAGATAAAGAAAAGAACAAAGAACATCTTGAACTGGCAGAAAAAGAATATATCATATCACTTCAATTAAACCCCAACAACAGTACTTCCCGCAGCAACCTGGCAAAGGTTTATCTGCTTAAGGGTGAGTATGAAAAATGTATTGAAGAAGCTGAAAGGGCGAATAAAATTAAAAAGTCCAAATATGCTTACAATAACATAGGTTCTGCATATAAAGAAATGGGGATGCTGGATAAGGCAATAGAGGCATATCTTGAAGGTTATAAACTTGATAACAGGTGTACATTTATTCTTAAAGCTTTAGGAAACACCTATTATGAAAAAGGTGATTATAAGAATGCGAAATTCTATTTTGAGGAGTTTTTGAAGTATAATATTTATTCAGATAATGAAGAAATTCGGAAGAAACTGGAAGAGATAAGAGGTTTTGCTGAATAGGTATTATTTTTTTGTTGACAAACATAAGAGAATAAAATAAAATAGGTGTAAAGTAAAAATGCTTTACAGGCAGATAACTCATGAAGAATATATACCATATTAGTTTACTCCTGGATTTTTATGGGCAGCTGCTGACTAAAAGACAGCAGGAAATACTTGATTTGCATATAAATAATGATTATTCTCTTGGCGAAATATCCGAGCAACTGGATATAAGCCGGCAAGGTGTCTATGATAATGTTAAGAGAGGGAAAGCTGCCCTTTATGAGTTTGAAGAAAAATTAGGACTGATTAAAAAGTTTTCTGAACAAAAAGAGATAGCTATGAAAATAGTTAAGCTGCTGAGTGAAATTGATAAAAAAAATATGAGCCAGGATGATATTGAGAAACTTAACCAGGTAAAAAACGGTATTATTGATATAGTTAATGGTCTATGATGATACGGAGGATTAAATAAATGTCGTTGTTCGAAGGATTGTCCAGCAAACTCCAGAGTACAATAAAAAGGCTTCGGGGTGCAGGAAGAGTATCAGAAAAAGATGTAAAGGAAATAATGAGAGAAATCAAACTTGCTTTACTTGAAGCTGATGTAAACTTCAAAGTAGTAAAAGATTTTATAAACAAAGTGTCTGAAAGAGCAGTAGGACAGGAAGTTCTTGAAAGTCTCAGCCCTGGACAGCAAGTAATCAAGATAGTTCATGAGGAATTAATTAATCTGATGGGGAGGGAACCCAGTAAAATTATTTTTTCTCCCCGGCCGCCAACGGTTATTATGATGGTAGGGCTTCAAGGCTCAGGAAAGACAACTACATCAGGGAAATTGGCAAACCTGCTTAGAAAACAGGGTAAAAATCCACTTCTTACCGCATGTGATATTTATAGGCCCGCAGCTATAAAACAGCTGGAAGTTGTAGGCAATCAGCTGAATATTCCAGTGTTTTCACTAGGTGATAAAGTTAATCCGGTAGATATAGCAAAGGCTGCTTTAAATCATGCAAACAGTAAAGGATATGACGTGGTAATTATAGATACTGCCGGAAGACTGCACATTGATGAGGAGTTGATGGATGAGCTTAAGAATATCAAGGCTGCGGTAAACCCTCATGAAATACTTCTTGTAGTGGATTCCATGACCGGCCAGGATGCTGTAAATGTAGCAGAGAACTTTAATAATAAACTAGGAATAGATGGTATTGTTCTTACAAAATTGGACGGTGATACAAGAGGTGGAGCAGCTTTATCAGTTAAGGCGGTGACAGGGCGTCCTATAAAATTTGCTGCTGCAGGTGAAAAATTAAGCGACCTGGAACCGTTTTATCCGGACAGAATGGCTTCAAGAATTCTTGGCATGGGAGACGTTCTAAGTCTGATTGAAAAAGCCCAGGAAGCCTTTGATGAAAAAAAGGCTCTTGAGCTTGAGAAAAAAATGAGAAGTCAGCAATTTACCCTGGAGGATTTCTTAGACCAGCTTCGTCAGCTTAAAAATATGGGTCCTCTGCAACAGGTATTAGGCATGATTCCAGGAATAAACAGTAAAGCACTGCAAAATGCTGATCTGGATGAGAAAAAAATGGCCAGGGTGGAGGCTATTATAAATTCAATGACTTTGCAGGAAAGAAAAGATCCCTCAATCATAAACGGAAGCAGGAGAAAAAGAATTGCTGCTGGAAGTGGTACCAGTGTACAGGATGTAAATAAGCTATTAAGAGATTTTGAAGAAGTTAAGAAAATGTTCAAGATGTTCTCTGATATGGGCAAAAAGGGTAAGAAATCATTTGGCAAGATGAGATTACCTTTCTAATATAAAAGTTGTAAGAAGACCAAGACTTGAAAGGAGGTGAAAAAGGTGGCAGTAAGAATCAGACTGAAAAGAATTGGTGCAAAAAAGAGTCCTTTTTATAGAGTAGTTGTAGCTGATTCAAGATATCCACGTGATGGCAGGTTTATAGAAGAAATAGGTACCTATAATCCTGTTCCAAATCCGTCTGAAATAAAGATTGACAGTGAAAAGGCTTTAAAATGGTTGAAAAATGGAGCTCAACCAACAGACACTGTAAGGACATTGTTAAAAGCAGCTGGAATAATTGAATAACAACTTCTCATTATCTTTATAATAAAGGATATATCATTGTATTATCCATATGGATATGCATTCAGTTAAATTAATTAACAGAATTTAAGGAAATATCCGGGAGGTACTTAAATGAAGGAATTACTCGAAGTTATGGCCAAGGCGCTTGTTGATAACCCGGAAGAGGTATACGTAAATGAGATCGAAGGGGAAAAATCCCTTATATTAGAATTGAAGGTCTCAAAGGAAGATATGGGTAAGGTAATTGGAAAACAGGGTAGAATTGCAAAAGCCATAAGAACAGTTATCAAAGCGTCTGCTATAAAAGAAAACAAAAGAGTTATTGTGGAAATAATACAATAAAAGGTGATTTAATCACCTTTTTTTGTACAAGGATGGTAACGCACAATGAGATTGAGCGAATATCTTGAAATAGGTAAAATTGTTAATACCCATGGAATAAAGGGAGAGATTAAAGTAATACCTCTTACCGACAGCTTGGACAGGTTTAATGATCTTGATTGGGTTTATGTAGATAAGCAAGGCAAATTGGAAAAATATAATATTGAAGGAGTCAGGCCATATAAAGGACTTGTAATGATAAAGTTTAAGGAAATTACTGATATGAGTAAGGCAGAAGAATTAAAAGGCTTGTATATTAAGGTTGACAGAGAAAATGCCGTTAAACTGCCTGAGGATAGTTTTTTTATATGTGACCTGATTGGTTGTGAAGTTTATGATGATAACCTGGGTAAACTGGGAATAATAAAAAATGTCCTGGAAACAGGCAGTAACGATGTTTTTGTGGTTGATGGAGAAAAATATGGTGAAGTATTAATACCTGCTTTGAAAAGTGTGGTGAAAGAGGTTTCTGTGGAAGAAGGCCAGGTAAGAGTTTCTCTTCCGGAAGGGCTGATTGATAATGAGGTTTGACATACTGACACTTTTTCCTGATATCTTTAAATATGTATTAGGAGAAAGTATTATCGGCAGAGCCCAAAAAAAAGGTATTATTCAAATTAACCCAATAAACATCAGAGATTTTTCACGGGATAAGCATAAGAAAACCGATGATTATCCCTACGGCGGAGGTGCAGGTATGGTTATGACTCCGCAACCAATATATGATGCCTGGCTTTCAATAGTGGATGGTTTATCCTATAGACCACCAGTTATATATCTCAGCCCACAGGGTAAGTTATTTAACCAAAGTATGGTAGAAGAACTGGCCAAGTATGACCACCTTATTCTTTTATGCGGACATTATGAAGGCATAGATGAGAGGATAATCGAAGAAATAGTGGATGAAGAAATATCCATAGGGGATTATATCCTAACAGGAGGAGAACTTCCTGCTATGGTGGTAATAGATGCAGTAAGCCGTCTTATTCCAGGAGTTCTATCAAATAAAGAGTCTCATTTAGATGAGTCAATTTATAGTGGGCTTTTGGAATATCCACAATATACCAGGCCTTATGAATTCTTGAACAGGAAAGTTCCTGATGTTTTACTGTCGGGGCATCATGCTAACATAGAAAAATGGAGAAAAGAACAGTCCCTGAAAAGAACATACGAAAAGAGGCCTGACTTATATGAAAAATACTGCAAGAAACAAAAATAAGGTTTACAACAAAAACCAGGTATGTTATAATTTCATTCGTGTGTAATACGGGTAGTCCTCTGCCAGATCATAAATATAAACCTGGTACGAATGCCTAGGAAGGGAAGGAGGAAGAATGATGGATATAATTAAAACAATAGAGCAAGAACAGTTGAGAACAGATTTACCTGTTGTTGAAATAGGAGATTATGTTAGAGTACATTTAAAAGTAAAAGAAGGATCAAGAGAAAGAATTCAGGTTTTTGAAGGAACAGTAATATCCAAAAGAGGCAGTGGCCTTAAGGAAAGCTTTACTGTAAGAAGAATATCTTATGGTGTCGGAGTTGAAAGAGTTTTACCAGTTCACTCCCCCAAAATCGCTAATATTGAAATTGTAAGAAAAGGTAAAGTAAGAAGAGCAAAACTCTACTACTTGCGTGAAAAACTTGGTAAGTCAGCAAGAGTCAGAGAAAAACTTGATGTTAGAAAAGATGAAGAATAACAAAGTATTAAAAGATAAAGGGACTATATTATGTCCCTTTTATTTATAAAGGTGCATGTCTATGAATACAAAGAATGAATCTGTTAGTTTCGCTAAAGAACTATTTCAATGGATTGAAGCAATCCTTGTGGCAGTTATTATAGCTTTGCTGATTAGAGGTTTTATATTCGAACCAGTATTGGTTCAAGGAGATTCCATGAACAATACTCTTTCCAGCAATGAAAGGCTGATTGTTTATAAATTGGGATACTATTTCTCTGAACCAAAGAGAGGAGATATAATAGTTCTTCAATACCAAAAAGGTGCCGTTGAATATATACCATTCTTAAAAAATTTTACTTTTATAAAAAAAATGTTGCCGGGAATAAATGAAGTGGATTTTATTAAAAGAGTTATAGCAGTACCCGGAGATGTGGTTGATATAAAGGATGGGTTTGTGTATATAAATAATGAAAAATTAGATGAGCCTTATGCATTAGGGTATACTGACAGTTATGGCCTGAAGGTTCCTTTTGTTGTTGAAGAAGGTGAAGTATTTGTCCTCGGTGACAACAGGCAGAACAGCAGAGACAGCAGACAGATAGGCATGATTAAATATGATAGAATAAAAGGAAAGGCAGTATATAGAATATGGCCTCTGAATAATATGGGAGTTTTAAAATAGGAAAGCCAATTGGAGGAACAATAATTTATGAATATACAATGGTTTCCTGGTCATATGGCAAAGACACGGAGACTAATTTCAGAAAATTTAAAACTGGTAGACGTAGTAATTGAACTGCTGGATGCCAGAATACCTGTAAGCAGCAAAAATCCTGAAATAGACAAAATATTAGGGAATAAGCCGAGGGTAGTGGCATTAAACAAATCTGATATGGCTGACGAAACGATATCAAAAAGATGGGAAAGATGGTATAACGAAAATGGTTATACCTATATTTTTATAGACTCAATAAGAGGTAAGGGATTAAATCAGTTAAAAGTTTTATTGAAAGAATTGACAAAAGAAAAAATAGAGAGAGAAAAGAAAAAAGGCAGGATATTCCGTCCTATCAGGACTATGGTAGTCGGCATTCCGAATGTAGGGAAATCCACATTGATTAATAAAATGGCAGGAAGAGCGGCTGCAGCCACGGAGGACAGGCCCGGAGTTACAAAAAACAAGCAGTGGATTAGACTGGGAAGAGAAATAGATCTTTTAGATACTCCCGGAATATTATGGCCAAAATTTGAAGACTTAAAAGTTGGCCTGAATCTGGCTTTTACCGGCGCCATAAAAGATGATGTGTATGATATTGTTGAAGTAGCCTCAGCCCTCCTTATTCAGCTTAGCGATACCTATCCTCAACTCATAAAAGAAAGATATAAATTTAATGATGCAGATTTTGAGAATAAAGAAGAACTATTAATTATTGCGGGCAGGAACAGAGGATGTTTGGTATCAGGAGGAGAAGTAGACACAACGAGAATTGCCGCAATTGTTCTTGATGAATTCAGGGGAGGAAAAATTGGTAGAATTACATTGGAAACTCCGCCTGATGAAGAAAATCCGGAGGGTTAGTACAGAATGATGACTTTAGACAAGGCTGAGGTTAATGATAAGGAATTGCTCCGCTATAGGAATATGTGCGTTTATGAGATGGAGGCATACACCAAGGGGGCTGGCTATGTAGCAGGTGTTGATGAAGCGGGAAGAGGACCATTGGCGGGGCCTGTTGTAGCAGCGGCTGTAATTTTGCCCAGGGGGATATTCATTGAAAAGCTTAATGATTCTAAAAAGCTGACTGCCAAAAAAAGAGAGGAACTTTTTGAGATAATTACTCACGAAGCTCTTGCATATTCATTAGGTATTGTAGATGAGAAATCCATAGACAGGGTTAATATTTTAAATGCAACCAAAGATGCTATGGAAAAAGCAATTCAAAATCTTAGTATAACACCTGATATTGTATTAATTGATGCAGTTAAACTTGATAATATCAAAGTCCCTCAGCTTTCAATTGTAAAGGGTGATCAACTAAGCATATCAATTGCAGCCGCTTCAATACTTGCAAAAGTGACAAGGGACAGAATAATGGAAGATATGAGTGAAAAATATCCCCAGTATGGTTTCGCAAAACATAAGGGCTATGGAACCAAAGAGCATATAGAAGCTATAAAGAAATATGGTTTATGTCCCATTCATAGAATAAGTTTCACAAAGAAATTTGTATAATTATATAACTAAGAATTAAAGTGGCAGGTATGGTTTAATTGAAGACTAATAATAAAAACCTTGGAAATATAGGTGAAAAGGCAGCTATAGATTTTTTATGCAAAAATAACTACCATATAATTCACACAAATTTTAGAGCAGGCAAACTTGGCGAAATTGATATAGTTGCCAGAGAAAATGAATATATTTGTTTTATTGAGGTAAAGACCAGAAGCAGCTTATCTTTCGGCATACCTTCTGAATCTGTTACATCCAGAAAACAGAATGTTATAAGGAAAGTTGCTGCAGTTTATTTATCAAGAAATCATGCTAACGAAAGCAGCGTAAGGTTTGATATCGTTGAAGTATATGTCAAGAGGAAAGCCGGCGAAGTAGAGATAACCCAAATAAATCTTATTAAGAATGCTTTCTAAAGTAGTTAAATATATTAATATAGTAGCGCAATAGTAACGCAATAGAAATGGAAGCAGAAGAACCGTCCCTATGCTTCGGAAGCAGAAGAACCGTCCCTATGCTTCTGTTAAGGAGATCTGAATGATAATAGTAGATGCCCACTGTGACACATTGTCAAGAATATATGATGATAAAATGGATTTGATGAAGAACAATTTTCATGTTGATATTGAGAGAATGCAAAAATATGATGGATATGTGCAATTCTTCGCAGCTTTTATAGATCCTGCCTATTGCCAGGCTTACGCTATGAGACGGGCTGTACAGTTAATTGATAAGTTTTATTCCCAGGCTGAGTTGTATAAAGATAATATTTCATTATGTTACGATATTGACTCGGTTAATGCTGCGCTAAAAGAGAGGAAGATTGCTGCCATCCTTACTATAGAAGGTGGAGATGCTCTGCAGGGAGATCTGGCAGCTTTAAGAACATTTTATAAATTGGGTGTAAGAAGTTTATGCCTGACCTGGAACTATAGAAACGAAATAGCCGATGGAGTGGAAGATTCTTCTTCAGACAGAGGACTAACGTACTTTGGCAGAGTTGTAGTCAGAGAAATGAATTCTCTTGGAATGATAATAGATATATCTCATATTTCAGAAAAGGGCTTCTGGGATGTAATTGAACTGTCAAAAGCTCCTGTTATTGCCTCTCATTCTAATGCTAAGGCTATATGCAACCATATACGCAATTTAACCGATTCTCAAATAATAGCCATAAAGGATAATGGTGGAGTAATAGGTATTAACTTTTATCCTTATTTTCTCAATAATACAGCTCACGCTTCGGTAAAAAATATTATAAGACATATTGAATATATTGCTTCTTTGATAGGGTGTGACAATATTGGAATTGGTGCCGATTTTGACGGAATAGATTGTACTCCTTTAGATATAAGCGGAGTCCAGGACATGT
Source organism: Clostridiaceae bacterium (assembly GCA_012840395.1). Lineage (NCBI taxonomy): Bacteria > Bacillati > Bacillota > Clostridia > Eubacteriales > Clostridiaceae > Clostridiaceae bacterium. The sequence goes on from DULL01000018.1 coordinate 56,086, forward strand.
ATAAAGTAATCAATGAATTGCTTAGGCTCAACTATACAGAAAAAGATGTTGAAAAAATTGCCGGAGGTAATTTTATAAGAGTGATAAGTCAGGTGCTAAGGTAGGAAGAACCGTCCCTGTGCTTCCGAAAAAATTTAATAAATTAATACAATATTTTATAAAATAATACTTTATTTTTAGTCAATGTTATTGTAATATATATTCATTCTTAAATAAACATTAAAATAATAAACATTAAAATAATTGGCAGAGTAGATGATAGCGCGTTAAGTGCCAGTTGGACGGGAAGTTGCCACTGGACGAAAAATCCTTGAGATTTGCGGTGCTTTTATCGCATTCCGCTGCCACAAAAGAATTGTCTCTCTTTTGTGGCCTTGCTGCCTGAAGAGAGGAGAATTATATGAAAAATTCACGCATGCTAGTATTTATAGGCTTATTTATTTCATTGGACGTTATTTTAACCCGTTATTTAGCTTTTCAAACTCCCATCATTAGAATTAGTTTTGGTTTTCTTCCAATTGCATTATCAGGAATTATGTTTGGTCCGGTTATAGGTGGTGTAACTGGTATGGTTGCAGATATAATAGGTATGATTATTTTTCCAAGAGGGCCTTACTTTCCTGGTTTCACTATAAGTGCTTTTCTTACCGGCGCTATATATGGACTTTTTCTCCATAAAAAAGAAAGAAGCATTATTCGAATTATTATAACAGTACTGGTTATAACTGTCTTTGTGGATTCATTTTTAAATACCATATGGTTGATAATAATGGGGTTTGGCAATGCAGGAATAATTCTTCCCCGTATATTAAAAAACCTGATTATGGTGCCTGTACAAATAGTGACTATTTCTTTAGGATGGCGTTATCTTGGCAGTTTTATTGAGAAAGAAAAATTCAAAAGAGCGGATATTAAAGATTAAATAACCCTACAATAGTAATATTCCGTGTTCTTTGGTCATTACGAAGATCTAAGATATAGGGATCGACCAACTTATCATTCTCAAAAATAACCTTGACTTTTGGTCTCAGACAACAGTCCTTGTAGTTTTCAACTACCAGTGCAAGGCTGTTGTTACTGAGACGAACGCAGGTTCCATTTGGATAAGGAGTAATACGTTCAACAAAATATTTTACAATTTCCTTGTCAAATAGAGTTCCGCTACCGCCCATAATATATTCAATTGCTTCTGAAGGGAGTAACGCTTTTCTATACGGTCTGTCCGAAGTCATGGCATCATATATATCTGCAATTGAAATAATTTTGCCAAAAAGTGATATATTTTTCCCTGATAGTGCCATAGGATATCCGGCGCCATTGCATTTTTCATGATGCTGAAGTATTCCAATATACACAGATGCAGGGAAATGATTAGTGGATTTTAAATAATCATAGCCACTAAAAGGATGGGTTCTTATTATCTCACTTTCTTTTTTTGTTAATTTGCCTCTTTTATTGAGGATTTCTTTATCAATAAAAACTTTTCCTATATCATGAAGCAGAGATGAAAGAGCTAAATTGTACAATAAATTTTTATCAAGGTTTAAAGAAATACCAATAACGATCGATAATACTGATACATTCACAGAATGAAAATATGTGTATTCATCGAACATCTTTATATCAATCATATTAACTATTAGTTCTTTGTTTGAAAGAAGTTCTTCCAGTAGATTGTTAGCCAGGTTATAAATTTTTTCAATATCATCATTTGACAATTTTTTTTCCTGTTCGAGGGTCTTGTAAACTTTTTTTAAACCAAAAACAGTCCTATATTTTAATTCATCACTTATCAGACCGGAAATTTCAATGTCTTTTGAAAAATCATCTTCTATATAAATTCCGTTGTAACCATGCCGTTTTATTTTTTCAATATAGGAATTCTGTATTACAGTACCAGCATTTAAAAGAAGTTCACCATTTCTTCCAACTAGTTTTTTAGCTACTATTGATCCCTCTCTCAGGCAATTAACCGGTACAAATCTCATATTTAATCCTTCTTTGCTGGGAGTAATAAACAAGAAAATACTATAATACCATACAGTAAACTACAGAAAAATGCAAGAAATGCGAGTAATAATAAATTGAAATGGTAATGGGATTTTGGCGCAAATGCTTGCTAAAATGCCTGCATACGCATTTTTTTTAATTTATTCAAATCTATGCGCCAAAACCCATAAAATGACATAAACTACCAAAAAACAACATAAACTAAAAGAATTTGTGATTTTTATTGTTTATAATTCTATTACCGACAGATGGGAATACTATTAATGACTTACATTAAATACATAATTCTTGCCGGAATTATTATCCCAGTTACCAGCAGCATCCTTAAAACAAAGGTTCAATGTGCTGGAACTTTCAACTGGGATTAATGCTTCAAATCCTGTTTTGGTTTTTTTCATATGGTAATCACATACTCCATCCCATTTGCTTCCATAACCTACATGGGCATAAACCTGTGTTGCTCCACTTTTCGCAAGTAATCCATCGTAAGATATTTTTATTTTTTCTCCCACAGTAGGTATATTGGGGCTGATCATTACTCCATTCTCAATATATTCACAATTTTTAGCATTTTTTGATGTTAAGGACATATTTTAATCCTCCTTTCACAGATTTTATTATTCTCAAAAAGAAAAGTTAAATGCGAATAAAAATATGGTTATGTTAAAAAAATCACATGTAATTATGTGGGAATAGTAAATTGATAAAAGCAAATAATAAAGATAAATATTTAAAAGTCTTTTTATACTAGTCAAAAAAATCAGAGAGGATGGAAAAAAATGAAAGCTGTAATCATGGCGGGTGGAGAGGGAACAAGATTAAGGCCCCTAACTTGTAATCGCCCAAAACCAATGGTACCAGTTGGTAACAAACCTGTTATGGAACATATTATTGAGTTATTGAAAAAATATCAGTTGGTGGATATAGCAGTAACATTACAATACATGCCTGAACTAATTAAGGAATATTTTCATGATGGAAGAGAACATGGAGTAAATATAAGCTATTATATAGAAGAAAAGCCCCTTGGAACCGCTGGCAGTGTAAAAAACGCACAGGACTTTCTGGATGATACTTTTATTGTTATCAGCGGAGATGCTCTTACTGATATAGATTTGAAAAAAGCAATAGATTTTCATATTAAAAAAGGTTCCATTGCTACTTTGGTATTAAAAAGAGTCGACATACCTCTTGAATATGGCGTGGTAGTAACTGATGAGGAAGGGAGAATAATTAGATTTCTTGAAAAGCCAAGCTGGGGCGAAGTATTCAGCGATACGGTAAATACAGGGATTTATATACTTTCACCTGAAGTTTTAAATTATTTTAATAAAAATGAAATGTTTGACTTTAGCAGAGATCTGTTTCCAATATTATTAAGAGAAGGAAGACCAATGTATGGATACATTACAGAAGACTACTGGTGTGATATTGGGGATTTAAAAGCATATGTCCAAGCCCATGTAGATATTCTTCAGGGGAAGGTAAGTATTAGCATACCCGGCAAAGAAGCAGGAGAAAAGATATGGATCGGAGATGATACCGAGATAGGGGAGGATGTAAAAATTGAATCTCCTTGTATAATTGGACAGAACGTGAAAATTAAAAAAGGAACTTTAATAGGTGCATACACTGTAGTAGGAGATAATTGCATTATAGGAGAGCAGAGCTCGATTAAGAAAAGTGTTATCTGGGAAAATACATTTATTGACAGACAAGCGGAATTAAGAGGTTGTGTTTTATGCAAAAAAGTACACATGGGTTACAATTCATCAGCATTTGAATATTCAGTTATCGGAGAAGATACTACTGTTAAAGAAAATGCTATTATCAAGCCAAATATTAAAATATGGCCCAATAAGATTATTGAGAGCGGGGTTGAAGTTAACTCAAATCTAATATGGGGTTCAAAATCCACACGTTCAATATTCGGGAACAGAGGAGTTGCGGGTGAAATTAATGTTGATATTACACCTGAGTATGCATCAAAACTTGGAGCCGCATATGGTGCTTTGTTTAAAGGAAAGGGAACCATTGCAATTAGCTGTGACCATTCAAGAGCAGCTCAGATGCTTAAAATATCATTTATATCTGGAATACTTTCTTCAGGCATGGAAGTTATAGACTTTGGAAGTATGCTTTTACCTATGGCCAGATCTGCTATAAGGTTCTATAGGGCAGATGGAGGTATTCATATCAGTACTTCTTTTGAAGATAACCAAAGACTGTTTATAGATTTCTTGGATAAAAACGGAAGCAATATAGAAAGAGCCATGGAACGTAAAATCGAAAATGCATTTGCCAGAGAAGATTTTAGTAGATGTGAAGGAGATTGTATAAAAGGAGTAAAGACTATAGAAGGATATGGCGACTTTTATTTACGCAGCATAATCAATAGTGTAAAATCTGAAAATATGAACTTTAAAATAGCTGTGAACTCTCCTTCACATTTTATCAGCAGCTCTATTTCTTCACTGCTGGAGGAACTTGGATGCAGCGTAGAAGTGATGAATCTGCGTTTTATGAATACATTGACAATGCGGCAAAGTAATACTTCAGAAGACATGAATTCTTTTGCAGGCTTTATAAGGGATGGAAAATTTGACCTGGGAGTTTCCATTGGAGATAATTGTGAAAAAATGATATTGATAGACAGCAAAGGAAGAATAGTAAATGAAGATATGTTCATTGCCCTTATTTCACTGATAATTTTTAAAACCATCAAGGGCGGAACAGTAGTTGTACCCATCTCTGCAAGCCAGGTAGTAGAAAAGATAGCAAGCCAACATAATGGCAAAGTTATAAGGAGCAAAACATCCACTCAGGATATAATGAGTAAAATATGGTGCAACGGAGAAAAAGCAGAAATACTTGAGCAGTTTACAATGCGTTTTGATGCGATAGCAGGTTTGGTAAAAATACTTGATTTTATGAAGAATAATAATTATACGCTTTCAGAACTGGTAGATATGATTCCTGAAATTCACATGAATAAGAAAGAAGTTGAATGTCCTTGGGATGCAAAAGGTAAAGTAATCAGGCATATAATCCAGGAGCAAAGAGGGGAAAGTATAGAAACCCTTGAAGGAGTAAAAATTTATGAGAACGGGGGATGGGTCTTAGTATTGCCGGATGCCGAGAAACCTGTATGCAAGGTAATCAGTGAAAGTTATTCAGAAGAATTTGCTGAGGAGTTAGCCAGCGTATATGCTGATAAAATACGGGAAATAAGCAGAAATGCGTAGGAGAGAAGTCCATTATTGGCGGGAAGTAATATTATATGCTTCGGAAAATTACAGATAAATAAACAAAATAAAAGAATCAACATTATAAAGAATGTGATTCAATGAGAGTGCTTTTGAATAGGATTCGGGATCTATAATATTATTGGATTTAATTAAAGCCTTGATGGGGAGTAATACTCTGTCATGGCTTTTTTATTATTTATGATGACTATAACAACAGGGAAACCATGACAATAGCAGGAGTAGCTGAGACTACCTACACAAATTAAAACAACAGGCTTATCACAGAGACAACGGTAAGAGGGGATGTAACAGGGATCATCAGTTATTGTTATGACTATAACGGTAATCAGATATATAAGGGAACTGAAATACTGGAACTTGTTGATGGTGCAAGTACTGAAGGTCTTGGAATTTATGTATCAGGTCAAGATGCAGGTTCTGAGATTGCAACCATCAATGGGTATGATGGGCTAAACCGCCTTATAAGGACAACGGTGGGAGATAAGACTATTACCTATGCATATAATGGAGATGGATTAAGAACAGAAAAGGTTGTTAACGATGTTATAACTAAGCATATCTGGGATGGCAACCAGATAGTACTTGAGAGAGATGGAACAGGTATAGTTAAAGGAAGGTTCATAAGAGGTATAAATCTGATCTGTGCTGACGATGGTGCAGACTCGAATGAGAAGTGGTATCTGTACAATGGCCACGAAAGGTACTGAGTAATATATTTAGCTTCAATATACATAGAAAATAAAATGCTAATTGCCTTTAAGAATAAGGCATGTTGAAAGATCTGTAATTGCTTTTGATTAGAGGTCACACAGTTTCGGCTGGCGTGGCCTTTTTTCGTATCAATGCTTGACAATATGTAATACAATGTAACACAATTAAAACAAGCAAGAAATGCAGGAGGTGCAATAATGTCTACAGAAAAGGATAGTATGCTACGGGTAAGGCTTACACAAAGGCAGTCGGATGAATTGAATGCTATCATTGATGAGCTTCAGGCACAGATGCCGGAGGCAAGCGTTACCACATCAAGCATTGCAAGATATGCTCTGGAAAAGTATGTGAGCGACTATATCGCCAAGCGTGACGGTACCAAGATTTTTATTGAAGTTTCTACAGCAGATGCTACTGACGAGGATATAAAGAATCTCTACAACCTTCTTTTCAGGCTATTTGACGAAACAAAGGAGAATTACTCACCAACGGTTCATTATATGGTTGGGGAGATTTTAGAGCCTGTAATGATGAAGTTGGCAAGCCTCATGAAACCCAAAAAGCCGTGGATGAAGGCAAGTGAGTAAGAAAAAGTGTACATTGTCCACTGCCCTCGTTGTAATAACAGGACACTAACATATGGAAATACAATTTACATAAATATTTAACTCCCAGATAGAACTAAAATGAGGGAATCGGTTACAAAAGTCCCAATTTCCCTCATGTTGTTTAAGTTTAACTTATGTTAAATTATTTTCCCAGGATGCTATTTTCCGGCCGCTTCTTTAATGTTACTCTGGTGGTTCGGATCAACTTTACCGTCTAAATGCCTTGTGCTGTTTAAGAAGTGTACATCAAATACTCCATCAATTCCATTACCTTTTACCCAGTCTAAATTATAACCGGCACCATAATCTCCGCTTCTCCATGTGGTGTGAACTCCTCCTGGAGCTGCGTCATTACCTGCATGGGGCATATTAGAAGCACTTGCAGCAATCTTTCTGCCATTATATTTAATTATTACAGGACGAGTATTCCAGTTAAAACTTCCTCCCCATATTTCTTTCATAATATTTGTGTCATTTAAAGTTAACGTTTCGCAGTCAGCATGGTTTGCACCGGTGGTTCGCTTAGCCCAGAAAGATTTTCCTGTATAAAAATCAACAATTTCAAAGGTACTGCCTACAGGTAGAACATACTGAGCCTCTGTCCACCAATCAAGATATTCTCCATATTGTTCTCCCGGAGTTTCCTTAACGGGAACATGATGTACCGGTATTTTTAATATGTCCCCCGGATAAACATATGAATTTTCAGTCAGATTATTTGTTGATAACAACTCACTAAAAGGTATTCCAAAATCTATGGCTATATCCCATAAAATATCACCCTTTTTTACCGTATACCAGGTATATGTGATATATGGTTTTTTATCTTCCGTAGTATTATTGCTGCCGGAATTTGATGAAGAAGATGGTATTAGTACTTTCTGGCCTGGATAAATAACCGTATTTTTGTCAGCACCGTTATATGTCATCAATGTATTGATATCCACATTGAATTTCTGGCTAATGATCCAGTATGTGTCTCCCGGCTGTACTGTATATGAACCGGTTGTTTGTTCTTTAGCAGGAATATAAACCTTGTCACCTATATATAATATTGTTTTTTCAGTAGCGTTATTTGCTTTCAATAAAGAAGTAAGGCTGACCCCGTATTTTTGACTGATTAACCAGAAGGTATCCCCTTTCTTAACAGTATGAATATAACCGTAATCAGTTGGTATGGTTATATTTTGATAGGGATATATTATAGTATTCTCAGTTGCATTATTAGCTGCCATCAGATATTTAAGGGGAACTCCATGCTTTTGGCTGATAAGCCAAAATGAGTCTCCTGGCTGCACTACGTAGTCAATACTCTGAGCATTTCCTGTCCCGGGAAAACTTAAAAGGAAGATCAGGCTGAGAATTCCTGCTATAAAAAGTTTTCTGAAGCTCATTGAATAAACCTCCTTTAAAAGTTTACATAATACATGTTCGACACCAGCCCACCATTTCCTTTATGAAAATATTGGCATCAAATTTTATTGATATTTACTAGACCAGTAATAACATTTATAATAAATATAATAAGGCGTAAGTTCGTCCGCCCACTTGAAATGAGCAAGCGTAAATTCCAATAGTGAAATTTTTTACGCTGCATTATAAAAATTAAAGGCAGAACAGGAGAAAATATGCGCCGAAAAGAGTACAACTTTGTATTATTTATAGCTTTTATAATTCTGGGAATATTGGTTGCTGTTCAGTTCCGCAGCACTATATATTTTAATAAGCAAAGAGCCCAGAGCATGCTGGATGCCGAAAAAGTACTGGAACAATTAAACAGGGAAAAGGCTCTGGAAACTGACCTCAGGGGTCAAATTGAAGTTGCTTTGGCTCAAAAAGAAGCAATTGAAAAGACTTTCCTGGAGGAAACCTTTGACTGGGAACTGAATAAAGAATGGGAAATAATAAGGTTGAAAGCTGGACTTGTAAGTGTTAAGGGAGAAGGGATTCAAATAACCTTGGATGATGCTCCGGCAAAAGTAGGAGGAGACCCTTACAGGTTAATAATTCATGACCAGGATATAAGGATAATTCTTAATGAACTGAAAAATGCAGGCGCACAAGCCATATCCATTAATGGTGAAAGAATTGTAACAACTAGCGAACAGGTATGTGCCGGCCCTATAATTCTGATTAATGGTAACAGGTATCCTGTACCTTATGTAATAAATGTAATCGGGGATGCGGACAGGTTATATGAAAGCATGATGGCGAGTAAAAGAATTAATATAATGAAACAAGATAAGATAAGAGTTGATATAAAAAAGGTTAATGAGATAACAGTACCAGGTTTTAGTGGCAATATACAAAATTTGATTTCGGGTCTGGAGGAAATTAAAAAATGAAAACAGGCAGGAATATTGCAATTACAATTGTATGTATAATTCTTGGAATAATGCTTGCATGGCAATATAAGAGTATTAATTTCAACCAGAGTATTGCCAGTACACAAAACAAAAGAACAGAAGAGCTGATGAACGAACTTATAAAGCAGCAAAATACAAATGCTGAACTAAGAAGCAGATTACAGGAATTAAATGATTTAGTCAAGCAGTATGAAAATGCCAGAGCCGATGATGATGAGTTTACTAATACATTAAAGGAACAGCTTGAAAAGGCGAGAATATATGCTGGGCTTACTGATGTAAAAGGAAAAGGAGTAATTGTCACTCTTGATAATAATGGATTTGTAGATGTAATAGATAATGATATCCTTGATGTTGTCAATGAACTCAGGGCAGGTGGCGCTCAGGCCATTTCTGTTAATGATGAACGCATAACCGCAATGAGTGAAATCAGATCAGCAGGAAATTATATTGTAATAAACGGCAGGCAGATGGTGGCTCCATTTGTTATAAAGGCTATTTCTGACCCGCGTGATCTTGAAAAAGCTTTAATGCTAATTGATGGTGTTATTGAAAAATTACAAAAATATCAATTAAAAGTAAGTGTTAAGAGGTCGGATAATATCGTCATTCCAAAAGCAAGAGATGAGGTAATAAAAATTAATCTCCTTACCCCTGTTAACTAAAATCATGTTATTTTTTTATCTCTAAAGTAATATGAATATAGATAAGGACACATTTATAATATCAGGAGGCTTGTATTGTGTTTAAGAAAAGAGCCCTAATGTCTTTTATCATATTCATACTTATCAGCATGCTTTCAACCATGTTTTCAGGATGTAAAAATATAAAGGGCCAATCAAAAAGACAGTCATATTTAAGTGATCTGGGAGGAGTCTATTCATCAGATATTGATGATATCGATTTTAGCCTTGAAGTAAGCGGAAGACTTACTGAAGCAGAATATGCCAGTGCTGATACTGAATCGGGAGAACTTCCGGTTGAAACATCCTTAGTATCAGAAAATTCGGGCAGAGACAAAATCAGAAGTTGGGGTATAAGAAGAAAAGAAGGAAACCAACCCCCTGACGCAGACCCAGGGGCTCCTGAATTATTAAAAAAATACAATTCATTGTACATAGGGGATACATCAAAAAAAGTAGTTTATCTTACTTTTGATGAAGGTTATGAGAATGGTTACACCCCCAAAATACTTGATGTACTCCATGCCAATAATACAAAAGCAGCTTTTTTTATTACAGGCCCCTATCTGAAACAACATCAGGATCTCGTAAGAAGGATGGTTGAAGAAGGACATATAGTAGGGAATCATACAATACATCATCCCAGTCTTCCCACCATAAGTGATTATGAAATTGAAGAAGAGGTTCTTGGCCTTGACAGGGCTTTTCGGGAAAAATTTGGGAAGAGTATGAAATACCTTAGGCCTCCTAAGGGTGAATACAGTGAAAGAACTCTCGAATTGACCAGTAAGCTGGGTTATCGTAATGTTTTCTGGAGTTTTGCCTATGATGACTGGTACAGAGATAAGATAAGAGGACCTCAATATGCTTATGATATAGTGATGCGAAATCTCCATAACGGAGCAATTATATTGCTGCATGCTGTTTCAAAAGATAATGCCGATGCTCTTGATATGATTATTAAAGGTATAAAAGAAAGAGGTTATACTATAGGAACCCTTGACGATATTGAATAAATGTCATAAATATTTTTCTTTTGAAATAAAGAGGTAGTTTGATGGCTGCAAATAGAATGAAAAAGAATGTTCACCGTAAAGATGAAAAGCCCAAAGTAAGATTAAAGGAAAAAATAACTGAAGCTCTTGAGCTCCCAAAAGAGGTTATATTAAATATACCCAAGATAACTATATTCGGGTGTAAAGATATACTTATAGAAAATTACAAGGGAATTATTGAATATGATAATGAAAGAATCAGGATAAATACTGGTTCTGGTGTCATTAAAATAACCGGAAGTAATTTAAACATAAGAGAAATTACTTCTGAGGATGTTATTGTAAACGGAATAATCGATTCAATAGAGTTTCTCAGATAGCAGAAACCATGGAGGAGACTTATGCTGCTTCTTAAGCTGTGGAACTTCATTAGAGGCTATATTGTTATTTGTGTAGAGGGATATTTTCTGGAGAAATTTCTGAATATTTGTACCCATAGGCAAATTTTTCTTTGGGATATAAAAAAGCACAAGGGAACCAGTCTTATAATGAAAATCAGTATAAGAGGGTTCAGGGCTTTACGCCCGATTGCAAGAAAGACAAAGTGCAGAGTGTCTATTATAGATAAAAAAGGATTGCCCTTTATGCTTAACAGATACAGAAGGAGAAAAACATTTGTTGCCGGGGCTTTTATTTTTATAGCGGTAATATATTTTTTAACTTCATTTATCTGGGAAGTCGAAGTGTCCGGAAATAAAGAACTGGACCAGCAATATCTATTGGACAGACTCTCTGCGGTCGGAGTGAAACCGGGGGTAATAAAATATGGAATAGATACTGATAAAGTCGTAAACTATTTAATGCATAATATTAAGGAACTGTCCTGGGTAAGTGTTTCTCTGAGAGGTACGAAGGTAAAAGTTGAAGTAGCCGAAAGAAGAGAGATACCTGAGCTTATTGATATTAATACACCATGTGATATTGTAGCGGCAAGAGATGGTATTATCAAAAATATAATAGTTAAAAACGGTGTAGGAGTGCAAAAAGCGGGAGATACCGTTGTAAAGGGGCAGGTACTTATTTCTGGTTTAATACCCATCAGAGGTACTGATGGGGAAGTAAAGCCGGTTCATGCCATGGGTTCTGTAATTGCGAGGACCTGGTACGAAGAAAATGTTAAAGTGAGCCAGCAGGTTATAGAAAAAGTTAGAACGGGAAATTATGTAGACAATATTTATATTTCCTTAATAATCAAATCATTTAATTTAATTAACAGAGAGATAAAATTTGAAAACTATGATAAAATAGAGATAAAAAAAAGAGTTAAACTTGGAGAAGATATTATACTTCCTCTTGAATATGTAATCGAGAGGTATTATGAGGAGAAAGATGTAATTAAGGAAATAGATATTGAAGAAGCTAAAGAGCTTGCCGCTATTGAGGCGGAAAAAAATGTACTTGAAAAAATCCCCGACAATGCTAAGATAGTAAAAAGTGATTTGGAATATATTGATTTAGAAGATGGTACAACTATTGCAAGAATGACGGTGGAATGTGAAGAAGAAATCGGGGTAAAAAAAAGATTGGAGGAAACTGATTGAGCAATCTAACAGAAAAAACCATCAAGTTTGATAGCATAGAACAGGCTATGAGCCTGTTCGGGAATTATGATGAGAATATTAATCTGATTGAAGAGAATATAGATGTTAAGCTTATATCAAGAGATAATGAAATAAAAATAGTGGGAAATGAAGAAGACGCAAACACTGCAAAGGCAGTAATAGAGCGATTAATTGAAATAGCAAAGCAAGGAGACGAGATTACAAGGCAGAACGTTTTATATCTTACCCGCCTTGCAAAAGAAAAACAGTTTGGGGAAATAAAAGATTATTTAGTAGATTATATTAGTATCAGCGCACGGGGAAGGCAAATAAAGCCTAAAACCCACGGACAACAGATATATGTTGATTCAATAAAAAGAAATGATATAGTTTTTGCCATAGGTCCGGCTGGGACAGGCAAGACATTTTTAGCTGTAGCAATGGCTGTTACAGCATTCAAAAATAAAGAGGTAAGCAGAATTATCCTTACACGGCCGGCTGTTGAGGCTGGTGAAAAACTGGGTTTTCTTCCCGGGGACCTGCAAAATAAGGTTGACCCATATCTTAGGCCACTTTATGATGCACTTTATGAAATGCTTGGAACAGAGACTTATCAAAAGTATCTGGAAAGAGGTATAATTGAAGTGGTGCCTCTTGCCTATATGAGAGGCCGTACCTTGAACGACTCTTTTATTATATTGGACGAAGCTCAGAATACCACTCCTGAACAAATGAAGATGTTTTTGACAAGAATTGGCTTTGGTTCAAAAGCCATAATAACCGGCGATATAACTCAAATTGATTTGCCCTCTGATAAAAAATCTGGCCTAAAAGAGGTAACTAAGATAATAAAGGATATTAAAGGCATAGATTTTGTATATCTTACAGAAAAAGATGTTGTAAGACATGAACTAGTTCAGAAAATAATTAAAGCCTATGAGAGATATGAAAATAAAAATAAGGATAAGTAATAAACTATGGGTAAGAAAAGATTAAGAAAAACTAGGGAAAGTCATAATAAGATTAATCAAAATCATGCTGGTAACAAGTTTAAAACTATAAGGCAATATCTGAAGAGTAATAACTTTTACAGACTTTTGATTGGCTTGTTAACTACTCTTATAGTGTATGTACTCATTCAGAGTGGTGCAGCACCGGTAAAGTATGACATTAAACCGGGAGATATATCTAACTATGATATTACTGCGCCCAGGGATATTGAAAACTACGCCAAGATGGAGGAAAATGCAAGGAAGGCTGCCGAAAGTGTTCAGCCTGTTATTAAAAGAATTGAAAATGCAGATTATGAATTATTGAATAAGGCAGATGAATTCATATCAGGAATAGAAGGAGCAAGGTTAAATGTAGAAAAAGTGCTTCAGGAACAGGGAATAGGTCCAGGTAACAGAAATTACAGAGAAAAGCTTCAAGAAGCCCAAACCCTTGAAACTGAGAAACTGTGGGAGAAATTGCAAAGAATGGACTTTGCCATATCCCAGGAACAGGTATTTTACCTAATTGCTAAAGTAGAGAAGGAGCAGTTGGAATTATTTTCTAAGACTACCAGAAATATTTTATATAATACCATGAAAGAAGAAATAACAGAAGATAATCTTGAAAGCAAAATAATTCAATTTCAGAATCAATTTAATAATTCTGCTGACTTAAACCTTGATTTGAAAAATATAGGAAGCTTGTTGATCAAGTCTATACTCAAACCAAATAGTGTTATTGATATCGAATTAACAGAAGCTAAGAGAGAAGAAGCGGCACAAAATGCCATGTCGGTTAAGGTAATAATTAAAAAGGGTTCCAGAATTTTGAGTATAGGTGATACTGTAACAGAAGATAAATACAGAGTACTTCAGGATTTGAACCTCATTGAAACAGGTAAATTTGATTATTCTTTTGCCTTTGGAATATTTGTGGTAGTTTTACTGGCCTCTGCCCTTGTTATAGTTTTTATGAATTATAATTGCCCGGATATTGTTCATTCCCTGAATGACATAATGGTCTTATCGGTTATTATAGTATTGACGGTTTTATTAGCCAGGGTTATTAATGAATTTTCAGCATTGCTAATACCGATTTTTATTGCGCCAATGCTTATATCCATATTGTTAAATGTGGAGCTTGCAATAGTAGTGAATTTTGTATTGTCTGTATTATTATCATTTATTACAAAAACAAACACACCTTTCTTATATATGTCTTTAATAAGTGGGACCCTTTCTGCATTTATAGTATCAAAAGCAAATCAAAGAAGCAAATTATCGTTGTCAGGGATATTTGTAGGCTTAATAAGCGCTCTGACTGTTATATGCATAGGTCTTGTTGAAAAAGCAGAAATAAAAACACTTTTATACAACAGCCTTATTGTTCTTATTAATGGTATGGTATCTATTATATTTACAATAGGCATTTTACCATTTATGGAAATAGCCTTCAAAGTAATAACACCTCTTAAATTACTTGAGTTGGCTAATCCGAACCAGCCTTTAATTAAAAGGCTTTTAATTGAAGCACCCGGAACCTATCACCATAGCCTTATGGTCGGAAACCTTGCTGAAGTTGCCACAGAAGCCATAGGAGGAAATGCGCTTCTGGCAAGAGTAGGGGCTTATTATCATGATATTGGGAAATTAATAAGACCTAACTTTTTTATAGAAAACCAACTTTCAGACAATCCTCATGACAAGATGTCTCCTAACCTAAGTACTCTTGTCATTACTTCTCATGTTAGTGACGGAGTGGCTTTGGCACAAAAATATAAAATTCCAATGGCAATAACAAATATTATTCAGCAGCATCATGGAGATACTATAGTAGCATATTTTTATCATAAAGCATTAAAAAGTAGCAAAGGGGACCTTGTCAAACCTGCTGATTTTAGGTATGATGGACCAAAACCCGGTACAAAGGAAGCAGCGGTGGTAATGCTTGCTGATTCGGTGGAAGCTGCCGTGAGATCTATGACAGAGAAAACCGAAGGCAAAATAGAAGGCCTTGTAAGAAAAATAATAAAGGACAAGTTGGATGACGGCCAATTGGATGAATGTAACCTGACATTAAAAGACCTTAATATAATTGCGAAATCTTTTATGCAGGTTTTCAGCGGATATTTCCATGGGAGAGAGGAATACCCAGAACTGCACGAAAAAAGACGGAATATAATAAACAGCTACCAGGATGATGAAAATAAAGAGGAGAATGAATATAACTCTTTAACACAAAGTAGGGAAAAGGAAGAAGGTTGCAAATATAATGGAAATATTGGTTGAAAATAATCAGGAAAAGGTTATTTTTACAGATTCTTTGAAACAGCTGATTACTAAGGCTGTTAAACTTTGTTTAGAAGAAGAAACCTTTACAGAAAATGTAGAGGTAAATATTCTTTTGGTTGATAATGAAAAAATCAGGGAAATGAATCATCATTTCAGGCAAATAGATGCCCCTACTGATGTATTGTCATTTCCTATTCTTGAAATGGTTGATGGAAAACTTATAGCAGGTGTTGGAGATTACAACTATGATGGAGAAACATTACTGCTGGGAGATATTGTAATATCCCTGGAAATGGCCAAAGCCCAGGCAGAAGAGTACGGGCATTCTTTTGAAAGAGAATTGGGATTCTTGGTTACTCACGGTATGTTTCATCTTTTAGGTTATGACCATTGTAATGAATTAGAGGAAAAGAGAATGATGGACAAGCAGGAAAAAGTTCTTAAAGTTATGGAACTTACAAGATAATTTTGGGGGAATATTATGAAAAACGAAGATTTGGTCAGAAAAGCCATAGAAGCTAAGGATTTGGCTTACGCGCCATATTCCAAGTTTAAAGTAGGTGCGGCACTATTAACTGAAGATAATACTTTATATACAGGAGTCAATATTGAAAATATTTCTTTCGGAGCAACAGTTTGTGCTGAAAGAACGGCAATATTCAAAGCAGTGTCCGAAGGAAAGAAAAAAATCGCCAAAATAGCAATTGCCAGTGATGATGAAGGATTTATATATCCTTGCGGAATTTGCAGGCAGGTAATCCTCGAATTTGGGACTCCTGAGACAGAAATAATATGCAGTAACGCAAAAGGAGAGAAGGAAATATATAAATTAAAAGAGCTTCTTCCTAAAGCTTTTAACCAGATATCAAGAAGTCACTCGTTTCTATAAGCGGGAGCTGAGTTGATGCGAATTTAATAACAACCTTGTTCAGCGGGAGATTGCAAGACTCCCACTGAATCCCCAAGCGAAGCGAGTTTGCTAAAGATGATATAGATTTAATAAATAGGATGGAGGCACAATCATTATGGCATTTAAATCAGGTTTTGCAACTATAGTTGGAAGGCCGAATGTAGGGAAATCTACCCTGGTTAATAGCCTTGTGGGTGATAAGATATCAATTATTTCCAGCAAACCCCAGACTACCAGGAATACTATAAAAGCAATTGTATCAAAAGAAAACTACCAGATAATATTTGTTGATACTCCCGGTATTCATAAACCCAAAAATAAGCTTGGTGAGCACATGGTTACATCTGCTATCGGGACACTGGAAGAAGTAGATGCGGTTATAATGATGGTTGAAGCTACTGATTCCAAGCCTGGACCGGGTGATTTATATATTTTGGAACAGTTGAAAAAGATAAGAACACCTGTATTTTTGTTAATAAATAAAATTGATTTAGTAAATAAAGAGCAAGTCCTAAACGTAATAAATCAATATAAGGATTTGTTGGACTTTCAGGCTGTAATTCCTATATCTGCATTAAATTTGGATGGTATTGATGAAATAATAAAAGAATTACTTAAAGTCATACCTGAAGGTCCTAAGTATTTTCCTGACGATTCTGTTACAGACCAGCCTGAAACTTTGATAGTTGCAGAATTTATCCGTGAAAAAGCTCTGCACTACTTGGAAGATGAAGTCCCTCATGGTATTGGCGTCGAAGTGACCAGCTTTAAGGAAAGGAAAGATAAAAACATTATAGATATTCAAGCAAATATATACTGTGAAAAAAATTCACATAAAGGAATATTAATTGGAAAGAATGGCAGTATGCTTAAAAAAATTGGTTCAAGTGCAAGAATGGATATTGAAAGACTTCTTGGTGCTAAGGTTTTTCTTGAACTATGGGTTAAGGTAAAAGAAGACTGGAGAAATAGCATTTCCATGCTGAAGACTCTTGGGTATTCATCCTACGATAAGTAATTATATTTCTACCTGTAACATTTTTCGTAGAATTGCAACGAAATATTTTCAAGTATACAAAAAGTTTTTTTGGTGTAATATAATTATTGAGGGTAAATATTCAACATAATTAACAAGGACAATTCTTACAAAAGAAAAGAAGGGGGATTCAGCCTACATGTTGATAAGAGATTATTCTTGGAGATTGTTTGAAATGACAGGTGATATAAATTCTTATATGCTGTACAAAGAGGCTGGAAAAACTGGTAAATCCAATAAAAATAAAACAGGAGAACAGCAGGGTACAGATATCGATTTAAAAGAATAAATCCCTGGAAAAAATTAAATGGCTTATTTGAGGATAAAAGGTATTGTTATAAAACAAGTTGTTTTTGGGGAAGCCGATTTGATTATAACAGTGCTAACCAGCACAAGAGGAAAAATAACAGCTTTTGCAAAAAACGCCAAAAGACCCAGAAGCAGGTTGTCTGCTGGCGCGCAGCTTTTGTGCTATAGTGATTTTGTTTTATTTAAGGGCAGAGATATATATTCAGTCAATTCTTGTGAGGTCATTGAACCTTTCTATAATATTAGAAATGATATTATTAAACTTACATATGCCGCTCACATGTTGGATATAATTAATGACAGTGTTCAGGAGAACCAACCTGCTAATAAGGTGTTACAGCTTTTTTTGAACTCTTTACATATGATTGCTAATACTGATAAATCACCTGAATTGGTTGTCAGGATTTTTGAACTTAGATTGCTTACCATTCTGGGCTACGCCCCACATGTAAAAAATTGTATTGTATGCGGTGGAGATTTCAAGGAAGGATGTAACTTCAGCTTTAATAAGTGCGGATTTATATGTAAAAATGCCACATGTATTACGGAAGATAAATCAGCACTGGATATAATGAAGGGGACGGCTAGAACGATAAATCATATTGTTTTAGCGCCCATAAAAGAATTGTTTAATTTTGATGTATCTCCGGAAGTACTTAAGGAATTGAAAATAGTGTCAAGCAAATATTTAAGAGACAGACTGGAAAAAGATTATACTAAATTGGATTTTTTAAAGATATTATAAATTAGATTAATATTTTCACTAATTGAAACCGATAAGGAATAAAATGCAGAATGCACTTATTGAATAGTTGATGGATAAAAAATTTATAATTGATTATATGAAACTAAAATTGATATAATTAAATTCATAATGATATCTTCTCTTAAGATTATTGTTGTTGCAGCAGACTCGGTTATATGCTTTAACCAGACATCAAGAAGTCTCTCGCTTCTTTAAGCGGGAGCTGAATAGATGCAAATTATAATAACAACCTTGTTCAGTGGGGGATTGCAAGACCCCCACTGAACCTTGTGCGTGTGCCACGCATGGCACGTAGCTAGGCGGTGAAAGTCCGCTGTGGGGGCAGGCAGTTGCCAACCACTAGCAGACGGCAAGGGTGTCCATCGCGAGGTGGAATCTGAAGGAAGCCGGAAGCAAA
>DULL01000019.1 GCA_012840395.1 Clostridiaceae bacterium
CTATTAATCAGCAGATTTTTTGGGCAAAAGTTAACCCCACCAGGAATTATTTTTTAAAAATTTTTCTATGCTTTTTAAGCCTTGCTCAATGGAATGTGTAACAGCAGATTTGCTCACGCCTTCAATCCTGGCTATTTCCGCTTTGCTCATGTCAAGGAAGAAATGGGCATAGATACGCTTTGCCTGTTTTTCCGGCAGGCTGTTTATAGCGGCATACAACTCCTGTTTGCTCATTTTGCGCTCATAGATTTCTTCCGGCGATAAAACATATGATGCAGTTTATGATGACAGCAGGACACAGAATGAGGCCCGGATTGCCATATCTTTTTTATCGGTAAAGATAAGGCAAAATGACAAATTGATTCAGGAGAGCCCGGCAGATCCGGATTCATGGAGAAATGCGGTTGCGATCAAAGTACATGATGGCAAGAATTATATGCAGGTAGACAGTGACACTGGTAAAGAATACATATATTTTCTTGGCTCATGCCTTTACGAAACAGATGATATTTCAAAACTGTTCACAAGTAACGGCAGTGTCGTAGCGGAGGGGCTGAACAGCGTAACTATGGATTATCCGTCGGAGACTGATCAGACAAAAATAAAATTATCTGTCAGATATAATGATGGAGAGGGCAAAATCGAGGAAACCATCGGATTAATGGCGCAGCCTTGATTTTTTATTTAAATTGCTAACAGAGGGGGTCGTAGAACTTGGCCAAAAACGTTTTGGGACTTGATATAGGGTCAAAGTATATAAAAATGGCCTTCATAAGGAGAGGAAAGAAGGACGTAGTATTAAAAACCATATATGCTTCGACTCCTAAAGACAGTGTGGTAAATGGTGAGATTAAAAACCTGGATACTGTTACAGCAAGGATAAGAAGTGCTCTTTTCGATTATAAATTCAAGCCGTCGGAGCTTTACATATCAATAAATACCCATAATGTAGTCGTAAGGGAAATTAAACTGCCAATACTGAAGGAGAAAGAAATAGACCCTGCTATTGAATTTGAACTGATGCAGTCATTCCCGGGCATAAAGCAGACACATACAATAAGCTCCAAGATATATTCCGACCCGGGTATGCCGGTTGAAGGAATAACGGTATTCTGCCCCAACAAGCTGCTCAATGCTTATGCAGATGTGGCAAAAGGTCTGATGATCCCGCTGAAGAGTATCGATATTAATGCCAATGCTCTCACCAAGGCGGCTTATTATTTCATGCCTGAGGAATATAAGAGACAGACTCTTATTTTTGTTGACATCGGATACTCAATGTCACAGGTGAATCTTGTCTCTGCAGGCAAATTGATATTAAGCAGACAGGTAACTACCGGCATAATGAGATTTGACAACATGGTGGCAAACAAGATAGGCGTATCTCTGGACCAGGCAGAAAGGGCAAGGCAGAATAATAAATATGATATTTATAATCTTGACGCAGAAGATATAAAAGGTTTCATAAAGCTGTCGTTTTCTGCTGTTGAAGATCAGATGCGCCAGATAATGGACTATTACAGGTATAATTCGTCAGATGAAACGAAAATATCGGGAATTGTCCTGTTTACCGGGCGTGGCCTTTTTACCGGCCTTTCTGAACATCTAAACGAGACATTCAACCTTCCTGTGATCACTGTTAAACCGGAGGTCAGGGAAGCTTCCGGTGATATGGATGATATGGCGATGGCCGCTATAGGAGCTGCTTTGTCACAGCAACCCGGCAAAAAAGATATAAACCTCATGCCGAAGCTCAAAGAAATGATAGAAGCCGGGATGAAACGAATTAGAATGACCAGGATCGCGGCAATTTTGCTGATAGTTGCATTAGCGGGCATAGCTGCGTTTACTGCACTTCAGCTTATAAAGCTTGGACTGGACTCTGAGATAACAGAAATAAAGGCGGATATTATTACTTATTCGGTAGTCAATGAGATAAAAGATGAACTTGCAAGCAAGCAAAGCATGATGAACAACATTAATTCAAAACTGGCGGAGTACGATCAGAATACTGTAAAAAATACAGAAATACTTGACATCATAAGCAAGTCGATGCCTGATGATGTATTTATAAAATCATATTCTATAAGTGAAGAAGGTCTGGTCAGCATTTCAGGAGTTTCAAAAGATCGTCTGAAACTGGTGGATTTCTTATATACTCTGCGGCAGAACGCTAAAATTGAAAGTGCTGTCATCTCCAATATAACAGCAAGACAGGATAATGAAGGCGATGTCATAGATTATACTTTTGGAATGAACATTGGAATTAAGAAGGCAGGTGCTTAAAATGCTGAACATAAAAACTGGCCTTGAAAGAATCAACTTCAAGCCTCAAATGAGGGGGCTTACGAGAAGAGAATTCATTCTTGTGATAGTAATGCTGCTTATTATTGAGGGATACTTGCTGTATACATATCTGCTCAAGCCTGCTTACGATTCTTATATCGTTACATTAAATGAACTTAAAGATCAAAAGAGTATCCTGAACAGCCTAAAAGCCGATTATGAGAGAAAGGATGAGATGAAGCAGGAAATTAAGGATTTGGATGGGCAACTGGAGAAACTAAGGGAGACTCTGCCCGCATTCCTTTCTCAGGAGGAAGCTGTCCTTTCTGTCGAGGAGCTTTCGGCAAACAGCAGACTTATGATAAAGGTAGTGGATTTTTCCAATGCCACAGATTTACCCTTGAAAACCACAACTGCGCCTGCAACAGGGACTCAGCAGACAGCAGAAATACAGCAAACAGAGAATGCCGGACCTGCTCCGGTGTTCGTGGAACAACTCGTTTCGACGAACTTCACGGGTGATTATTCTCAATTGCATTCTTTTCTTGAAAATGTCGAGAAAAACAGCAGAAAGATTGCGGTTAGAGGATTATCAGTCAATACGAATAATGATAACAAGCTCGTGGGTTCAATTAACCTTTCATATCCTAGTATGTGGGATGACAGTGAAGGACAGAAACCATACATAATGGATCCTGCGCCTTCCTTCGAAGGAAGGGACAATCCATTTAAAGAATATGAAAACTACTCGACCATGACTACTGCTGCACCGTCATCGTCTGCCGGCAGCCAGGAGGCAGTAACACCGGATTTTTATGTGAGAGTCAACAGTTACCTGAATAATTCGGCGAAAGTATTTATATCGAATCCATATAATAAGGGCTCTGAGGCCAGGTATGACCTATTTAGCCCCCTAGAACCTTTGGAGAAAATGCACGAATATGTTAGTATTGAAGTAGGGGGTAATGAGAGTGACAAAAAATCAGTACAGTGATGAATTTAAAGAACAAATTATAAAAGAATGTC
>DULL01000020.1 GCA_012840395.1 Clostridiaceae bacterium
AACTCGCTTACGCTCGCCCTTGACATCCTCAGACATAGTAAATAAATGTAAAATATAGAAATTTAAAGAAAGGAGAATCTAACTTAGAAAAGCTGAAAAATTGTCTTGACAATGGGGGGCATTATAGTATGCATATAGGTGCAGATAAACATGCGTGCATAAAGCTGTAGATAAAAATGCGGATTTAGTATGTGTGCATGAATATGCAGGTATAGGCGTAAGACATATTTTTACACGGTTAGGAGGATGCCAATTTAAATTAAAAGGCTGTGTGAAACTATTTAAATTAATTATAATTTATAACTGCCTTACGCCTATTAATACGCAGCAAATTAACTTCGCTCGGTGAATAGCCCGGTGAATAAAACCCAATTTACAAAATATCTTCTTCTCTATAATGTATTGCCTGGCATGAAATATCACCCCAACCTTTCAGGAAATCCTGTGACATTTCTGATCCGCATGCATAATACAATACAGTTACTATATTCCCGTTATCAAGCTGCACAGTTGATGGATAACCTAAATCAAAACTTCCGCCTTTTTCTCCTCCGTCTCCGGCCAATAAGATTTCCCTGTCATAGTTCCAGGTAACACCGCCGTCCTCACTAATTAAAGCCCCACATCCAGTGGGCTTAACTCTTCTTCCAAAAGTAAGCAACAATTTTCCGCTCTGAAGCAAAGTTACATCAGCGGGATGTTCACTTTTTCTTGTGACTTTTACCGGTTCACTCCACGTAACTCCCTTATCCCTGCTAAAAAGAACGGAAATACTGCCGAATTTTTCGTCAAGGCGTGCTGCTGCAATCATAATATTGTTATTTATAAATGCAATGGATGTTTCATTATATCCTTTAACAATAACTGTTTCATCACCCCAGGTTTTACCTCCGTCTTTACTTCGTACAAGAGTAACCATGTTCTTAATATTCTCAGCTGGTTCAATCTCTGATAATTCTATAGGTTTGCCATACAATGTCATGTAAAGAGTGCCGTCAGAAGAACGTGCAATTCTTCCATAGGGTGAAGGCATGGTTAGATACCTGGATTTATGACTGACTGGAGGGCTCCAGGTTTTGCCGTTATCTTTGCTTGTTGAAGTAAAAAAGATTCTTGATGATTCATCCGGTTCATATTTTAAACTAGAATTATAATAATAACCATCAATTGTTTTTTCATATCTGAAGGACTTCAGTTTACAAAAAGCAGCGATAAATTCGCCGTTATCATTTATTCCAAAAGCCGGATTTCTTACATCTTCTCCCCTAGGAGATATCTCTACCGGATCTGACCAGCTTTTTCCTCCATCATCAGATGTAGAAACTGCAAGAGTTCCTTTAATTCCTACATGGGGGGCACCTGTGCGGAAAATAACTGCCAGGGAATTACTGCCTGTTTTTATTAAAACTGGGAAATATCCTTGCATAGAGCAAACCAGATATCTTTTTAATCTTCTTCTTTTTCCTACAAATATATCAGACTCTCCACATAAATAATTTATTTCTTCCAGCATAATCTACACTCCTATAATGTATTATTTAAATATAGAATTATAAGGAATGCTCCTCAAATATAAACCAATAATAAGACCAATAGTAAAACCAATAGTGCATAATAGAAAATACATCATTGAACCTATGGTATATCATTGAATCTGCTTTTGTTGTAATTATAAATAACAATTCGACTTTTAAGTGTTTTAACTATTTAGATTTTGTTAAAAGCATTTGTATGTTTAAATTATTTGCATTTTGTTTTGTTTATTTACATAATGCTCCATACTCATTAACAGCAACAATATGATATAATAAAACAAACATGATATATAAAAGCAGCGATTTACGGGAAGTTAGAATTACTTTCTTAATATAACCGGACAGTAGTTTCAAATAACTATTATTAAATAATTTATATATCCTTCAATTTAATTTTTATAAACAATAGGTGATAATGTGTATAAGGTAATGCTCGTAGATGATGAGTACTGGATCAGAAAAGGTATTGCAGAAGGAATAAACTGGAATGCCTTGGGATTTGAAGTATGTGCAACTGCTTCAAACGGAGAAGAAGCACTGTCTTTAATGGAAAACGACATTCCTGATGTGCTGCTGACAGACATTAAAATGCCGGTAATGGATGGTATTGAACTTATACGGAATGTGGCAATGAAATATCCTTCTGTAAAAACTGTTATATTAAGCGGTTACAACGATTTTGCCTATGCACAGAAAGCAATAGAGTACGGCACCTATGCGTATATCTTAAAACCCATTAAAGATGAAGAATTTAATCTATTATTCAGCAAGCTTTTCAATGAACTGGAAGTTCAGAAAAAGGCATATAATAATTTATCCGGTCAATTCTTAAATTTAAAGAATAACAGGCTAGATCTGGAGGAGTATTATTTACTGAAGTATATAGCAGGGAATTTTTATGATACGAATGAACTTAAAAGGGAATTGGCAGAATTAGGGTCGATTATACCTGATCATTATTTATGCTGTATTGTTTTTACTTATGATAGTATAGATAAAAACGAAAAACCTATTAACCTCACTAACATAATTTTATATGAGACTAAAAGATACTGGAATAAAAGTAATTATCCTGTCCTATTGAATAATGACCAGTTTATTATTATTCCTCATGACAGTATTAAAATATCCAACAGGGATCTGATCTATTCAGTAAAACAGTTTAAATTTCATTTAGAAAACATTTTGTATGATAGAGATTTTTCTGATGTAGTATTAAGTTTTGGAATAGGAAAGAGCTGTCTTAACATAGAAAGTCTTAGTGTAATATATAAAGAAGCTGTTTTGGCATTGCAACGAAAGTTTTACACCGGAAAAGGTTCAATTACTCTGTACAATAATAAAGATAACAGTGAAGTGGGTATTCTTGATCAATGTAATTATACGCTGGATGAGATCTCTGAAGAACTTCTTTCAGTCATTCTGGATGGAGATTTATATTCTATTTGCCCTAGAATTAAAACTCTTTTCAAGGCATTAGTGTCATCAAGTTTTTATGAAAAAAACAAACTAATCATTAAATGCATAGAAATATATCTATCCATATCAATGAAGTTGAAAGATAAAGACCTGCCTGTAAACCTATTGAATACTGATGACATTTATCACCAGATATCAAAATGCGAGACTCTGGAGGAATTGATTTCCTACTACGAAAAATGTATAACAGATATTGCAACGCAGATAAAAGAGCTAAAAAATGAAAGTGACAATAACATGATTATTAAAATTAAGCAATATATTGAAGCTAACTATCATAAAAAATTGTCCCTGAAAGATCTTGCAGATCATTTCTGCATGAACTCTTCATATTTAAGCACATATTTTAAAAAACATACTGGCATAAATTTATTTGATTATATTACCTATGTTAGAATGGAAAATGCAAAAAGGTTGTTAAAAAACTCGGACTATCAAATAACCGAAATTTCAGAGAATGTGGGATTTGTTGATTACCGGCATTTTTGCACTGTTTTTAAGAAAGAGATAGGAATGTCTCCTTTACAATATAGGTTAAAAAGTTTTTAGCAAAAGGGGATCATAAATGTGAATCCAAAAATTGTTTCATTTTTTAACAAGTATTCTTTATTCAGTTTTAAGAGATTGTTATTAATATCCTCTATTTTGGTCGCTTCTATATCTCTCGGAGTAGTTAGTATCCAATCCTACAACAGGACGGTAAATTTTATTTTTGAAAAAGTGGAAAGTAGTAGCATAGGTAAACTTATTCAGACAGCAAATGCTGTGGAGAACAATCTAAATCTTGCCAGGAATATTGCAAGAAATATAGCCAACAGTGATTTTATGATTAAATGCATAAAGGATTATGAGGATAATTTATTAGATAAACGGGGTATAAGAGAAAAAGTATTGCCTTTCTTAATTAAAATAAGGATGTTTAACAATTCTATTGCAACAATTGTGGTTTTTATGGATAATGAAGTATTCTTTATTGGTAACGATGTATTCTATAACATTACAAACAAGGATATAAAAAATTCTGAATTTAATGAATATTTGAACGAATCCTCCAGCAGTATACCTTATTTTATTGAACCTGTTAGAATAGAAGGTAAGCCGAATCAGTCTGATTCACTTAATATTCTCAGAAGCAATTATTCTTTTACCTCAATAATTAAAAAGGATGGAAGAGAATATGGCAGTGTATTTGTAATTTTAGAACCTGAGTTTATTGACGATATTATCGGCAAAGACAAAGAGTTTTTAATTATAAACCAGGACGGTAGGGTTTTATGGAAGAGTCCCCAGGTGAATTCTTCCAATATTGAAAACATATTAACTGATCTATCATACATACCCACAGTTGGCAATATTAAAAAAATATCCAAGAGAAATATGAATGTATATGTAACTGAACTGTCCTATAATGGCTGGAAACTTGCTTATTTGCATAAAATAGATGAAATATCTGAAAAAATAAATAGTCTTAAAATTTTCACATTCACAGCTTTTTTGGTAACAATACTTATTGCATTTTTTCTTTCTGATACCATATCAAAACGGATATCCAGACCTATTAACCAACTTGTAACTTCTATAAAAAAATTTAAGATAAAAGAAGAATATAAGTCTTTTTATGCAGGTGAAGAATATGACTCCAGAATTTCCATGCGAGAAAAGCTATTGTATTATTTAATTGCCATAGTTATTCTTCCGCTACTGTTCTATATGATTTTTTCATATATTTTTCTATCCAACATAATTAAGGATCACATAATAGAATCCAATATGGATACTTTTCGCCAGACTGCCCAGAACCTGGACAACTATCTTAAAAACAAACTTACTATAATAAATGGGATTATCTTTGATAGTACTATCCAGAACAGTTTGATTAATAATGACGTAAATGAAACCCCTGATTTATATAATACAGTAAACAACTACCTCATGCTGCATGAAGGCCAAGACGACATATTTATTTATAAACCTGACAGAGAACTATTCTTTACTAATGTTAATAAACTTTCATACACATCAATAGATCAAAAAACTTTTGAAGAATTAAAAGCAAGCAGCAATGTTTATACGTGGATGGACGCCCGGACAAGTCCCAGAGGTCAAATTTTAATTAATTTGTTTACTAAAATTAATGATGAAAAAGAATATAAAACCATAGGATTTTTACAATGCCAGTTTAACGAGTATTATCTTGAAAATATTTTCCGTAGTATAATCAGTCCTGAATCCAGTGTTTTTATTGTTAACGAAGATAATACTATCATTTCTCATACAGATAAAAATCTTATCAATACAAAATTTAGCTTCTTTCCTTACAAGGTTGAAAACGATTCATTTATGACAGATAGGAATTCATTTGTATTTAAAATACATTTGGAGAATACTCCCTGGTACCTTGTAGGGCAATACAGAAATACTATATTTGACAAGGATATACAAAAGCTGATTTATGAAGGGCTTTATATTTTAATAATAATTATGTTTGCGGTTATATTATTATCCTTTGGATTTTCTTATAGCTTTACTTCATCAATTAATATAATGAGAGAACAACTTAAAAAAATGAATATAGACAATATGGACATATACTTTCCCGAGAACAGCATGATATTAGAAATACGCGAATTAGGAATTGCTTTTAATGAAATGGTTTTAAGAACAGAATCACTGTTGGATCAGATTCTTATAACAACAAAGAAACAGAATGAGCTTGAAAACAGAAAAAAGGAAGCTGAGTTAATTGCGCTTCAGGCACAAATAAATCCCCATTTTTTATATAATACTTTTGAAAGTATTAATTGGATGATAAAGTGTGATGAAAAGCAATTTGCCACAAGGATGATAACAAACTTAAGTGATATGCTAAGATACATTGCCAAGTCTAAGGACGTACTGGTTACCATTTTGGAAGAAATCCAATATTTGAAAACCTATACAGAGATAATGCTGGTAAGATTTAATGATAGCCTGCAGTTCAAATGGCATATTGACGAAACTTTGTTAGATTGTAAAATTGTAAAATTAGTGCTCCAGCCAATTGTGGAAAATGCCATTTACCATGGAATTAACCCTAAACTTCAGTCAGGAGTAATAGAAATCGGATGCTATGAAGAAAATAATAACATTGTTTTTTCAGTTTCAGATAACGGAGTGGGAATTGACCAATCAACTTTAAAAAGCTTAAATGAGATACTGGATAAAATGGATTATTCAGGTAAGATAGGCCTTTATAATGTTCATAACAGAATCAAACTGGTTTTCGGAGAAGACTACGGACTTAGTATAGAAAGTAATTATGGAAAAGGAACAACGGTTAAGCTTCGCATGCCGAAAATATTATAGTATATACTTTACATAGTGATGAAAACATAGTAGTATTAATTTAACAAAACCAAAAGGACAGTTCTGCTGGTGCGCATATTATTTTCAGCAAAACTGCCCCAATGGTATTAATTATATTTATTTTTTACTGCACTCCCTTAAGGGCAGTGTTTGTCTGCCCAAAACGGAGTGTATTTCTATTTGTAACATACATTTTATCATTTAATAACTTTTTCATGCAGTACCTGGTATTCATCTTCAACTTCCTTTAGACCTGCAGCGTTCAGCTTATTAATATAGCTGTCCCATTCCGCATCAATGTCAATCTTACCGGTTATAGCATTGAAGTAGAATTCTTCTCTTACTTT
Source organism: Clostridiaceae bacterium (assembly GCA_012840395.1). Classification (NCBI taxonomy): domain Bacteria; kingdom Bacillati; phylum Bacillota; class Clostridia; order Eubacteriales; family Clostridiaceae; species Clostridiaceae bacterium. Next base: position 6,707 of record DULL01000020.1, read on the forward strand.
CTTTATGTCTGCCCCTTTAACCAGCAGGCTTTCATTTGTTCCTGCGAAGGGGAATCCATTGGTTGTATAGATTTTTGGCGATGCAAATGCCACATTATATGCAGGCATGTCGTTGAGAGGAGTTATTCTGCGGAAATGATCCATATCTACAGGTATTAGTGCAAAATATGATCCTAAACCTGATTCAACTTGTTTTTCGTAATTCAGGTATTCAGCTGTAGGAACGATAACACCGTCCTTATCCTTTGTGTAATGTTTACCCTCTTCACCGTAGAAACATCTTACGTAGAAATCCCAGTCTTTACAGAATTCTTCTTTGATTGCCATGATTCTTTTAACTTTTTCATCGCTGGTATTCTTACCAAATACTACAGAGTTCCCGTCAAATTTAGGATAAGCTATAGAAGCGCCTGATTTACCGTCTGGTCCTTTAACCGGCGGAATAAACTCAATCTTAGCGTTAGGATTATTAACCAGAACCATATCAGTTAAATTGTTAGCCGTCGACTGAGCAAACCACCAGGGGTTGTCAAACATTACACCAAATTTGCTGTCTGCCCATTTTTTCCTCATGATATCTCTGTTGTCGGTAACAAATTCAGGATCTATCAACCCTTCTTTGAACCATTGCTGAAGCATCTTCAATGCCTGTTTATATTCCTCGGTAGTAAAGTCTGCTTTAACCTTGCCGTCTCTTATATTAAAGCCTTCCATTTGAACTCCGAAAGCTCCTAAAATAAATCCAAAACCGTTATTGGTTCCATGCATGCCATAGGTGTCAGGTTTATTATTCTTATCCGGATCATTCTTAACAAATTTTACAAGGAGATCATGGAGTTCATCTACAGTTTCAGGTGCTTTAGTTACTCCAACGTTTTCCATCCAGTCTTTTCTTATACCTGTAACCCATGGAATGGCCTGAGTAGCGGTAAAGGATGGAGCACCGTACAACTTACCGTCATAATACATTTTAATCTTTAATATTTCAGGGTCAGTCATGGATTCAACTTTTTTCATCCAGGTAGGCATATTTTCCCTGAGCATTTCTTCAGTTATTTCCCTGATCAGTCCCTGAGATATCATTCTTTCATATCTGTTGTTTATCTGGTATACCGTAATAGAGTCAGCAGTATTTCCTGATGCCCAGTAAAGGTTCCACTGTTCATCTTTGGTGTAGTCCATTTTTACCGGGTGGATGGTAACATTAAATTTTTCTTCAATTAATTGCTCTATTTCTGTGTCTTCCTTAGGAGAGTACCCAGCATAATGTCCTATCCAGATCAAGTCAAGATGTTCATCATAGGGACCGGCGGGAGCACTATCTTCTTTCTTAGTATCAGCCGCTTGTTGGTCCTGAGATCCCGGTGTATCCTTGGATGTGCTTGAAACGCAACCTACCAGCAATGATGTGATAAGTAAGAAGATGGTTACTAATGATAGAATTTTTTTAGTTTTTTTCACATTAATCCCTCCTATAATTATTAATAATACAATTTTTGAAGATTTTTGAGAATAACAGAAATTATTTCCTCCTTTCCTGTTTCAATATTCATACTGCAGTTTCAAAGCCTGTATAAACCTAAGTAAGCAAAAGGCAAATCAACTCCTTTCAAAGCATTTTATTCTTTAATTATTTATGAATAAGGTAAATAAAAGTATATTCATAAAGCGCATAATATTATCCTTTTAGAGCTCCTATCATTATTCCCTTTACGAAATATTTCTGTAAGAAGGGGTATACAAGTATAATTGGCAGCATAGTAACTACAATTGTGGCAGATTTAATGGTCTCCGGAGTGGTTTGTGCAGTAGTTATGGTCAATAGTCCGGCAGTCTCCATTATATCTTTTGAATCGTCAATTATTATTCTTCTTAATATTTGCTGCAATACCATTTTTTCTTCATCTCTTATATAAATCATAGCATCAAACCATGAGTTCCAATGATGAACTGCAGACCAGAGAGCAAGAACTGCAATAATAGGCATGGATAAAGGGAACATGATTCTAAATACAACGGCTATTGGGTGAGCCCCATCTACTAAAGCCGCTTCTTCCAGTGATTCAGGCAGAGAGGCAATAAAATTTCTGGTAATAATAAGATTCCAGGCGCTTGTTGTTATGGGAAAGATTAAAGCCCAAATTGTATTATGCATTTTGAGACTGTTAACCAGTAGGAAGGATGGAATTAATCCTCCGCTGAAAAACATGGTAAATAAGATTAACAGAGTAATTATATTTCTAAAAGGAAGATTCTTTTTTGAAAGGGCATAAGCGCCGCAATAAGTTACCAGTATAGTTAAAGTTGTTCCTATAAGAGTTCTTGTCAAGGAATTTATAAAACCAGTGTATATAACTTTGGACTTAAATACCTCTTCATAGGATTTAAGATTAAAACCCTGTGGCCAGAGTTTAACACCCAAACTGTATGCGTACTTTGGAGATGAAAAGGATAATACTATTGTCTGCCAGAAAGGATAAATAAAAGCAATTGAAAGTGCAATCATTAAGGTATAATTTATAACATCAAATATAATATCTATTTTAGTTTTATTTTTATAACTCATTTTTCTACCTCCTACCATAAAGCGTTTTCTCCTTCTCCTATATGCCTTGCGATGAAATTTGCAGTAAGCACAAATGCGAAACCTATAGCATTTTTAAACAGGTTTGCAGCTGTTGAATAACTATACTCAAAATTGACAAGTCCCACTCTGTATACATAAGTATCAAGTATATCTGCGACGTTATATACCACAGGGTTATAGAGATTGATGATCTGATCAAAACCTGCATTCAAGATATTCCCCAGACCCAGAATGAAAAGGACTGTTATTACAGAGGCAATGGACGGAATTGTGATATATCTTATTATCTGAAAGCGGTTGGCACCATCAATGTATGCTGAGTCAAACTGTTCAGTACTTATGCTGGAGATTGCCGCAAGATATACTATTGAATTCCAACCCATTGTTTGCCATATATGGGTTATAACAAGTACTGATCTGAAGTATTTTGGTTCTGCAAGGAAGTGTATAGGGTCACCTCCAAACAGGGTAATAATATAGTTTACCACGCCTCTTGCAGGAGAAAGCACTTCCATAATTATTCCGCTTAGAATAACCCAAGATATAAAATGGGGCAAGTATGATATGGTCTGGACAGCACGCTTGATTTTTTTGTGGTAAATTTCATTCAGCAATAGTGCAAATATAATCGGAACCGGAAAGCTGATTACTATCTTATAAAAGCTTATTATCACTGTATTTCTCACTACTTCATGGAAAGTAGGACTTGAGAAAAGTCTGTCGAAATATTTAAAACCTGCCCAGGGACTTTTAAGTATACCTAATGAAAAACTATAGTCTTTAAAAGCCAGAGTTATACCATACATGGGAATGTAGTGGAATAATATAAAATAGACTAGCACTGGCAATAAGAGCAGGTAGTAGTATCTCATTTTGAACATTTGTTTTAACAATTTATTATTCCTGCTGACAGATAATCTTTGTGTGGTCTTACTTTTAGCAATTGGACCTTTAATTTCTAATGAATCAACTTTTTCAATGTTTTGCAAGTTATTAAGCCTCCTTATTACCGATTTTACATAGCCATTCTTTTAATTTTGATTCCATATGTTTTACAACTGGCTCCATCTCCTCTGAATGTATTAGATTATTTAACTCATAAGGATCTTTTTCGAGATCATAGAGTTCATGAACATCATTTTTGGTTGAAACATATTTATATTTATCAGTAATTACTGACTTAATATTATGGACATCCTTTCTTGCCCCGTAGAATTCACATAGGAGACTGTCTCTCCAACCCTGAACCTTTCCTTGCAAAATAGGAAGGAGACTATCTCCATCAAAGGTTTTAGCAGATTTGGCGCCACATAAATCCAGAAATGTTGGAGCCAGATCAATAAGGCTGACAAGCTTGTTGCTTGTCTGACCGGGTTTAATTACTCCTGGCCATCTAACTGTAAATGGTATCCTGTATACTTCCTCAGTCATATATGGCCCTTTAGACAAATGCCCTCCATGAGCTCCAAAGTCGCAACCATGGTCTGCAGTCCATATAACAATCGTATTATTATCCAATCCAAGAGATTTAAGAGTATCCAGAACAAGGCCGCCTGCTGCATCTACCAGAGTTGTATGGGCGTATATATATGTTAAACATTCCTGATAAAAGGACCATGGATAGGGTTTTGGAAATTTATCAATCTGATATATTTTTTTGGTTATAAATTCTTTATCTTTAAGTAAATTATAGGTATCAGGCTTTTCATTTAGCTCATCGTAATAGCTTGGATATGGAGGAATATCTTCAGGATCATATAGATTTAAAAATTCATCTGTCACAAAATAGGGGCAATGAGGTCCCCAGAAGCTTACAACCATGCACCAGGGTTCAGTGCTGTCTTTCAGATTCATAAGCTGGTTGCATGCCATGTCAGCTATAAAAAAAGATTCATGGCTTTCTTTTGGAGTTAACAACTTTCCGTAGGAAGGTTTAGCAGATCCATACTCACGCAAATAAACTTTTCCTTCAGGCTCATTTTTATAAAAGTTAAGTTTAACATCACAACAAGCTTCAGGTATATTATTTTTTTGGCAATATAACTTATATTCATTGGTTGAGTAGGGATTACCGTGACCTTGTATACTAAATCCTTCGCAACCCTGTTCCCAAAGATGCATTTGTCCGTTATGCCATTTACCAAAGTAGTAATTTCTATATCCTTTCTCCGACAGATAATGAAAAAACATATCAGTATCTTTTTCAGGAACATCCTCATTATTGGTTGTTAAACCATGGTTGCAAGGATAAACTCCTGTAAACAAACTTCTTCTGGCAGGAACACAATAAGCTGTAGGAGTATAGGCCCGTTCAAATTTCATTCCTTCATTGGCGACTCTTTCAAAATTTGGAGTCAGAGGCTTTACTCCTTCATCCCAGCCATATCTATAATAATTTTGATGATCGTTAATAAGCAACAGAATATTTGGCTTTTTATCCACTAGATTTTCCTCCGGACTTATATATGCATGTTCATATGCACATAACATTATGTTAAATACAACATTGTATTTTAAGCGGTAGCGCTATGTTATTTGGTTCAAGAACTAGCTATAAATAATTAATAATGGATCAGCGTATTAATACGGTTGGTCAGTGTAATATTATTATAAATAGGTTAAATATTTTAAAGTGTTTATTCTATTTTGAATTTGTTAATAGTATTTGGATAATATCGAAGAATATATAAATACTACATATATATCACATTTATAATTAGTATGTAAATTTATTAATTAACATAATCAATATAATTAATATAAGTATTGAACCTGTGACAACTAATATGTTATTATTATATTGCATATATTGAACGTAATGTAAAATATATTTAACATACATAATAGCGGTGATAAAATGAATGTATTTGACATAATTGGACCTGTAATGGTAGGACCTTCGAGTTCCCACACTGCGGGTGCGGTAAGGATAGGAAATATGGCCAGAGCGTTGCTTGGTGAGCCTCCTGCAAAGGTAAATATAACTTTATATGGCTCTTTTGCCCATACATACAGAGGACACGGAACAGATAAGGCTCTTGTGGCAGGACTTATGGAAATGACTCCCGATGATCTGCGTATTAAATCAAGTCTGGATATTGCACGTTCCAATGGAATAGTAATCTCCTTTGTAACTTCTGAATCTAATGACTACCACCCTAATACGGTGTTAATTAAAGCTGAAGGTTCCTCAGGTAAAAAGATATCTGTATTAGGTTCTTCCATAGGAGGAGGCAATATAGTTATTAACAGAATTAACGGTATTGACGTTCAGATTAACGGTCAATATCACACCCTTGTTATACCCCATAGAGATGCTCCCGGAACTATAGCATTAGTAACAAACCAACTTGCAATTAACAAAATAAATATAGCCCAGATGAAGGTTTACAGAAGTGATAAAGGTGGTAAAGCAGTAATGGTTATAGAAACGGATCAACCGGTGTCTGAAGAACTGGCCTCTGCAATTTCAAAACTAAATGGCATATATGATGTAACAGTAATTAAGCCTTTGAAATAGCCCATGATAATTTGAGATTCATTACAGTAATTGTAGTGATAGAACTTTAAATACATAATGAATAATTTTGGCAGGTAGATATGATTAAGTATGAATCTATAAAAGAGTTGGTTGAAGAAGCTCAGAGAGCGAATAAAAAAATATCTGATCTGGTTATTGAAGAGCAGGCTTATAATTTGGAAAGGACTCCTGATAATCTAATTGAGGAAATGTCTCACAACTTAAAAGTAATGGAAGAAGCAGTTTTGGCAGGAATAAAACCAGGCATAAGATCTGCCAGCGGCTTAAGTGGCGGAGACGCATATAAACTGAATGAGGCATCCAAGAAGGGAATACTGTTAGGCGGAAGTATATTGAACAAAGCAATTATAAAAGCTGTTGCAGTAGCAGAAGTAAACGCCTGTATGGGTAGAATTGTGGCAGCACCTACAGCCGGTTCCTGTGGAATTATTCCTGCAGCTCTGCTTACAGCTAAAGAAGAAAAAAATATTGACCATTTGTTAGTAGTAAAAAGCCTTTTTACTGCTGCAGGATTTGGAATTGTAATTGCAAAGAACGCAAGCATATCAGGTGCAGAGGGCGGATGCCAGGCGGAGTGCGGCAGCGCTTCAGCAATGGCTGCTGCAGCCCTGGTTGAGTTAATGGGAGGTACTCCTCAAATGTCAGCTAATGCCTGTGCCATTGCGCTAAAGGGAGTGCTTGGATTGGTATGTGATCCTGTGGGGGGACTTGTTGAAGTTCCTTGCATAAAGAGGAACGCTCAGGGAGTTGCCAATGCGATAGTTGCTTCTGATCTTGCTTTGGCAGGCATAGAAAGTGTTATTCCTGCAGATGAAGTAATTGAAGCTATGAAATCAGTCGGAAATTTAATGCCTGCTGCCCTAAAAGAAACTGCGGCAGGGGGACTTGCTTCAACTCCTACTGCTAAAAGGCTGGAAAATACAATAAGCTATGGATAATGCAGGTCAAATTCAATAACTCATTTCTCTTTTGCATATTGAAATTTGCGGCACTTAGCTTTGCTTATTTTACAAAATATGCTTATAATAATTATTATTATACTTATTATTATCATTAACCCTTTTGTTTAAACTGTCTTGATATTTCTTAACAATGGAATAAATATATACGTGTTAGAATTGTTCAAAAAATTGCAAAAAAAAGAAAAATTTTGCAAGAAAATATTGCCAAGCGCGATAATATTGTGTATAATTATGGCAATTATTTCAATATTTTGTAAATATCATATATTGAGGTGATTCCTATGTACCAAAAAAATATCATAGTAAAAAAGACAATTGATAAGACAGGTGGTTATGAGCTGGATAGGCCTATCGAGCTTGAATACTACCTTCTTGACAGTAAGGCAAACTATGGCGGTAAACATGCGGGGGAAAAAGTATATGGAATAGGAATTTCTAAGAAAGTAAGTGATAGCTGTTTCGAAGAAATGTTTGTGAGAGATTTTTGTTGCTGTAAGGAAACTGCTATTCAGGCTATTGATCATCTGGCAAACCATGATGTGACACCTATGGGTCTTATAGATATATATGAAGACATATTAGTAGATGAACGCTAGATATTAAGTTAAACATTTAGAAAGTAAACTCGCTTTCCTTGGAGATTCAGTGGTAGATTACTATGTGCAAGGGAAATGTACCTCTGCCATAGTTTTCTACCGCAACACAGATGGCCTTGTGGACTTCAACTGAACAAGGTTGTTATTTTAATTTGCATAAATTCAATTTCAGCTTGCAGAAGCGGGAGAGAATTTTTTATGCTTTAGTTGAACAAAGGGACTCGCAGCAAAATGTGCGAGTCCTTGCGCTTTAAAACGAGGCAAATACATCATTGAAATATATTGCGTAAAGCCCTATAATAAATAGATAAAAAGATACAAATGTGAGGGTATATATTTATGGCATATAAGAGTTTTGATGAAATTAATGATAAGATCAAAAAAGGAAAAGCAGTAGTAGTTACAGCCGACGAAATAATAGATATTGTAGCCGAAAAAGGCGTAAAGCAAGCTGCAAAAGAAGTAGATGTGGTTACAACCGGCACCTTCGGGCCTATGTGTTCATCCGGAATGTTTATTAACTTCGGACACTCTGATCCTCCCATAAGAATGTGCAAAGTATGGCTTAATGATGTTCCTGCCTATGCAGGTCTTGCTGCTGTAGATGCATACATAGGAGCTACAGAACTTTCTGAATCTAAAGGAATGGAATATGGAGGAGCTCATGTAATTGAAGATTTTATTGCAGGCAAAAATATTAGACTGTTTGCAGAATCTTACGGGACCGATTGTTATCCCAGAAAAGAGATTTCCACATATATTAATAAGAATAATGTAAATCAAGCATATATGTTTAATCCCCGAAATTCATATCAGAATTATCCTGCTGCTACAAATTCATCTGACAGGATTTTATATACCTATATGGGAACTCTTTTACCCAAATATGGTAATATAACATACACTACTTCGGGACAGCTGAGTCCTCTGGTTAATGATCCTAATTACAGGACCATTGGAATAGGAACGAGAGTATTTATTGGAGGAGCGCAAGGTTATGTAGCCTGGGAAGGAACCCAGCATAATCCTTCTCAAAAGAGAGGAGAAAACGGAGTACCTATAGGGCCGGCAGGTACATTAGCCCTGATCGGGGACATTAAACAAATGAATACTAAGTACATCAGAGCTGCCGTTTTTGAGAAATATGGAACTACCATGTTTGTTGGAGTTGGAATACCGATACCCATCATAGATGAAGATATGCTAATTCAAACAGCTGTGAAGGATAGAGACATATTTACAAATATTGTTGATTACAGTGTATCATCCGGAGCCAGGCCTGTTCTTAAAACTGTTTCTTATGCAGAATTAAAAAGCGGGAGCATTGAACTAAACGGAAGGAAGATACCAACTGCACCTCTGTCAAGCCTGAAAAAAGCCCGGGAAATTGCACAGCTCTTAAAAATGCAGATTATGAATGGGGAATTTTTGTTAACACAGCCTGTAGCAGCTTTGCCTTCGGAAAATAAAGTAAATAAATTGGAAATCAGGGGGAACGGAAATGAAAACTATTAAATTGGCTCTTTATTTCCCTACTAATATAATAACAAAACCAATAACATACCACCTGATAAAAGATTACGATCTTGTGGTAAACATTCTGAATGCAGATGTCAGCCTTAATAAAATAGGAAAGCTTGTTGCCGATATATCAGGTGAAGAGGAAAATATTGAAAAAGGCTTGAATTTTATTAAAGAACAGGGTGCAGATTACAAGCTGATTGCCAAAACAATTGTGTGGCAGGAGGAATCATGCGTTCATTGTGGTGCCTGTACGGCAGTTTGTCCTTCAGGGGCTTTGAATATGGATAAAATTAACTGGAATCTGAATTTTGACAAGGAAAAATGCCTTGCATGCGAGCTTTGCGTCAAAGCATGCCCACTTAAAGTTATGCAAATATCCATATGATGTTTCTGTCTGTGGCAGACTCGTTTCCTTGTATTAATTTGCATCAATAAAGATCCATATTATAGGAACTGGAAACCTTTTGTTACTTGTTGATGCTTGTATAAATGGGAGATTTTCCATGTATGAAGAACGAAACTATAGGAAGTTGTTTAAGGGTATAAATTTACACTTTTTTAATGTATCTGTTTTTGAAACAGATTTATGCATCGGAGCTGAAAAAAACTTATATAATGAAGCACTATATGCTGTTAAAAAGTACAGGAACCAGATTGAAGCGTATATAAAAATGTATCCTGATTTTTTGACAAGTCTTGAGCCTGTATCCTTTAAACCGGGTTCTTCCGTAATTATTCAAAGGATGTGTACTGCGGCTGAAAAAGCAGGAGTGGGACCTATGGCTGCAGTAGCAGGTGCCATTGCTGAGATGGTAGGAATGGATCTGCTAAAGTATTCAAATGAAGTAATTGTTGAAAATGGAGGGGATATCTACCTAAAAACAAAGGAACATCGAAAAATAGGAGTATTTGCAGGAAAGTCACCATTTAGTGAGAAAATCTGCCTGGAAATTGCTCCTGAAGATACGCCACTGGGTGTATGCACATCATCGGGAACGGTAGGTCATTCTTTGAGTTTCGGAAAAGCAGATGCGGCTGTCATTTTGGCTGATGATGCTTTTCTTGCAGATGCTGTGGCAACAGCCACAGGAAATAGGGTCAAGACTTGGGAAGATATTGACGCTGCAATAGAATTTGCTTCCGGTATAGAAGGAGTAAAGGGAGTATTGATTATAGTAGGAGATAAAATGGGAGCATATGGGAATATCAAGTTAGCTCCGTTTTAGTACTTATGTTTATATAAATTTAATGGTTGTGTTGGTATAGATCAGAAACCAGCACAAAGATTCAGAAGGATTTAGTTATATGTAATTTTTATATTTAATTGAATTATTACTGGTAAAGGACGGGCAAATGATGAGTAATATTCGTGAGGATTTAACTAAAGCAAAGAGAATCGTGGTCAAGGTCGGAACATCAACAATTACCCATGGCACGGGATTGATTAACCTGGCGAGGATTGATAGGTTGGCCAGAGTAATATCCGATATAGCAAATCAGGGAAAAGATGTAGTTCTTGTTACTTCGGGAGCTATTGGTGTTGGGGTAGGAAAATTAAAATTGAAGGAAAAACCCAAAACAGTACGTGGTAAACAAGCGGTGGCTGCTATAGGCCAGTGTGAACTAATGCATATTTACAGTAAATTTTTCTCTGAGTATGGCCATATAGTGGGACAAATCCTTTTAACCCGTGATGTAGTGGACGATGACCACAGGCGGCAAAATGTAGAAAATACATTCGAAACTTTATTTGAGTTTGGTGCAATACCCATCGTTAATGAAAACGACTCTGTCGCCATAGATGAGATAGAATGTCAGGAATTAAAAGTTTTTGGTGACAATGATACTCTGTCTGCCATAGTAGCCAAGATCATAGGAGCGGATTTATTGGTGATACTATCAGATATTGATGGGTTCTATGACTGTGATCCCAGAAAAAACAGTTGTTCAAAAATGATTGCAGTAATCGATGAAATCACTCCGAAGATTGAAGAATGTGCCGGAGGAGTAGGGTCGGACAGGGGAACCGGAGGTATGATTACAAAGATTAGAGCTGCAAAAATAGTAAATTCCGCAGGAATAGATATGGTACTGACCAATGGAGATAAACCGGAAGTGCTTTTGGACATAATAAACGGTAAAGAAATAGGTACGTTATTTAGGGCAAAAAATAAATAAAAATAATATGATATAATATAAAAATAATATGATAGCTTAAAGCCCCCTCACAAACAGAGTAAAAAGAAAATCCAGGAGATTCTGTCTCCTGGATTTTTTTGAATACTGGTTTAAATATTCATTAATGCAAAGTGTTTAGTCATTTTCAGCATCATTACGACGACCAGGAATATCAATGATAAAATCTTCAAATCTCTTTAAAACATTCGGTTCTTCAGGTTTTCCATGTATAGTGCAGTATTCACCTGCAGGAAGCTCATATTGCCAATCTACGGGATAGGGATCTCCGGGATTTATGGGCACATAGGGCTCTTGACGCTGTATAAATACCTTGCTTTCCACTGTTTCACCAGGACAGTAATCTCCTGCAAGAAGGCTTCTTCCCCATATATCCTGGCTGGCATTACATACTGTACCAAGAACATGAGTGGTGCAGAGATCTCTGTCAGAAGGTTCGGTACCCTTAATGAAATATTCCTCCCGGGTTGCATCTCCTCTTGGGTCTGAAGCACATAGTTCAGTGGCAATTTTACCTGAATAAATGCATATTTTTTTCTTTACAATTCCGGAGGGCATCTCAAAATCTTTAAATTCTTTTCCTTCATGAGCTTTTTTCATGACATCCCTCCATATTATTTGTGCCTGGCTGTATTCACTGCTTCTTAAAGGAATAGGCTTTATTTTGTTATCATACCCATACCATGTAGCCGCCACATAATAAGGAGTAAATCCCACGAACCATTTGTCTATGTTTTCGCTTGTTGTACCTGTCTTTCCGGCAACCGGCATGCCAATAGAGTTTTTATTAATAATTCCTGCAGCAGTACCACTGTATGGATAAGGTGAATTCTTAGGAAGACATACTTCCTTCATCATATCAGCCATTAAGAAAGCGGTTGTCTCGTTATATACCGGGCGGTATTCAGGTGTTTTCTCCAGCAATACCCTGCCGTTGCTATCTAAAACCTTGGTGTAGGTAGTAGGTTCATAGTACATGCCTTTGTTTACAAATGGTAAATAAGCTGCAGCCATTTCAAGAGGACTTACACCAGTTTCAAGTCCACCCAATGATAAAGAAACGTACTTTTCATTCTCTCTGTCAATATTAGATTTTTTCAAATACTCAATTGAACGGTCAGGTCCTAACTTGTCTCTCCAAACTTTAGCAGCTACTACGTTAATAGAGCCTTTGATGGCATTTCTAATGGTTGTTAATCCATTAAAGGTAAAGTCAAAATTTTCAGGATATCTTTTATTCTTGTCAGGACCGGTGGTCATCATGTATACGGGTATATCATCAATAATTGTTGCGGGAGTGACAATACCAAGATCAATCGCAGGGGCATATACTGCTATAGGTTTAAAACTGGATCCTGGCTGGCGCTTTGCCTGAGTAGCCCTGTTAAGGGTTGCGCTTGCTTTCTTTTCACCATATCCGCCGTACATGGCTTTTATTTGTCCTGTTTCTGCATCCAGTATAACCATCGCAGCCTGAGGATGTTCTCCATAAGTTTCTGCATTTTTATTAATTGGATTGCCGTTAGCATCTTGAACGGGGAAATACTTATCATCCTGGAAAACTTCATCCATGGCTTTTTGAAGATTTGAATCCTGAGTAGTATAAATTTTTATGCCATAGTTATATACATAGGTCTGAGCCATTTCTTTAGACATTCCTAATTGAGAAACCATATCTTCTATTACATCGCTTATTACCCGGTCAACAAAATAACTTTGTACTCTAATGGAGTTTTCAGTTTTTTCCCGCTCTGCAAAATGTATTTCTTCTTTTATTGCCTGATCATATTCTTCTTGTGAGATTTTGCCCAATTCCAGCATTTTACGGAGAATAATTTTCTGGCGCTCCAGGGCATTTGTCCTACCTTTTTCGGTGTTGAGATTATACAAATTATTTGGTGAATTTGTTATTCCTGCCAGCAGGGCGCATTCAGCCAGGGATAAATCCCTTACATCTTTGCCCAGATAGGTTTTGGAAGCAGATTGAACACCATAGCAGCTACCTCCCATATAAATCAAATTCATATACATTTCAAGGATTTTCCACTTATCGTAACGCCTTTCCAGATCAATAGCGGTATACCATTCCTGGATTTTTCTTTTAAGTGATTGACGGGTATTACCGGTAATGTTCTTTACTACCTGCTGTGTTATTGTACTTGCTCCATGAGTAGGGTTGCCAAAATTTGTAACAAATCCATATACAGCACTTGCTATTCTTTTTAAGTCTATTCCGGGATGTTCAAAAAAACGTTCATCTTCAATAGCAACAAAAGCCTGACTCAGATATTCAGGTATTTCGTCATAGTATACCAGCTCTCTGTTTTGATTATCTTTTCCAGTTAATTCTGCTATTATATTTCCATCAGCATCATAAATAAATGATGTAAGTATTTTAATCTGGAAATCTTCATCTTTGATTGAGGGAGCTGTTTTGATAAAGCCTAGAAACAGACCACTTGCCACCCCCCCAAGAGCAAATGAAAGTGCAAGTACAAATATTAATAATATTTTAGCTACTGTTGCAATAAATTTAAAAACCAGTGAAAATCTTTTTTTAATTGATTTTTTCGCTGTAGGATCTTTCTTTTTTCTTTTTATTTTTATTCTTTTAAAAATACTTTTTCCTTTAGGACTCATATATTCCTCCTTCAGCAGGACATTAAACAACAATATCCTGACACTAGCGCTTACAAAAAGTAAGCCTTCTATATAAGACTAATTATTAACAATAAAAGTTTCAAAATTACCCATGCTGATATATTTGCTAATAAATCTAATAAATAATTATAACATATAGTTTTTGAATTTCATAATTATAACAAATTTAATAAAGTAGTTTAACAAGACTGTAACAAAAATGTGATATTAATCATAAAATGGATGCGGAGGAGTATTGTAATGATCAGGAACAGTATTATGTACAGACGCCTGTGGTATATCAGAAGGCGTAATGCGAATAAATTAAATATATTGTCCCGCATTATAATAGTAGTATCAATCTTTATTCTATTTGCCGTATATGTAAACAGGCAGCTCTTTCCGCATCTTATTGAGATCTCTGAAAACAAAGTGGAACTAATAGTCAGCAGTGTAGTAAGAGAAACTGTTGAAGGGATCTTCACTTCAGAGGAAAAATTTGATGATTTGATTATCAAGAATAAAGATGATAAAGGCAATATTATTTCAATTGATACAAATGTGGCAAAGCTCAACAGGCTTTCATTACAGGCATCTTCTGAAATACATAATCAATTAGTTAATATGCAAAGTGAAAAGGTATCAATACCTTTTGGTATGCTGCTGGGAAATACAATTTTCTCAAGTTTGGGACCTAAATTGTTTATCAACATTCAACCTTATGGCAGTGTAGAAACTGAATTTAAATCAGAGTATACAATATTGGGTAATAAACAGGCTAAATTTACACTTTATCTGCAAGTTAAGACAAAAGCAGGTATTGAAGCACCTTTTCTGCGAAAGAAATCAGACATTATTACAAATATTCCGGTTATTGAAACAATTATCATAAAAGAACAATAGCCAGATGGCCTTAAGCCGTCTGGCTATTATCTGTGTGTGCCACGCATGGCACGTAGCTAGGCGGTGAAAGTCCGCTGTGGGGGCAGGCAGTTGCCAACCACTAGCAGACGGCAAGGGTGTCCATCGCGAGGTGGAATCTGAAGGAAGCCGGAAGCAA
>DULL01000021.1 GCA_012840395.1 Clostridiaceae bacterium
ACTCGCTTACGCTCGCCCTTGACATCCTCAGACATAGTAAATAAATGTAAAATATAGAAATTTAAAGAAAGGAGAATCTAACTTAGAAAAGCTGAAAAATTGTCTTGACAATGGGGGGCATTATAGCTAAATAGCTTAAGCCTCAAAATTTAGTTGTTTCCGGCAAAATAGAATCCAAGCATTTAGGTTCTGTAAAATTTCCAGTTTATCATTGACAATGAGCCTCTGTGAACATGATTTGATGTCAGGGGCGATATGCATAACAACTTTGTGACATCGCCCTCATAAGGATATCATGTTCACTTCTCATCGTAAATGATTCGCTTCGCTAAATTGTAAATTCTTAAGTTCCGCAATGCTCGAAAGTTTAAGTTCCGAATATAATTTAGTCAAGAAAAGGGAATAAAAACAAATATTAAGGGATATTAAATAAATAATCTTTTAAATATAATTTATTATGTAGTAATTCAGAAGCGATAGTTGTTCGCTTAATTTAAGAGTCCGATTATCATAATTATAATTAAAGTCTAGTCAATTAAAAATCTAATTTATCTGAAAGGAGAGGTAGGTATACAATGAGTGTAAGAATGGGTATTATTGGAGCAGGAGTCTGGGCAAAGACACACTGCATAGCTTATCAGTTAGCTCCAAACGCTGAATTAGTTGCTATATGTGATATAATTCCTGAGAAGGCAAAATCTCTTGCAGAAAAGTATGGCGCTAAAAGGGTGTATACAGACTATAAGGAAATGCTAAAAGACCCCGAAATAGATGCGGTCGCTGTTGTAACTCCGGATTATGCACACAAAGAACCTGTTTTAGATGCAGCTGCTGCAGGAAAGCATATTCTTGTTGAGAAGCCAATGGCTACATCTTTGGCAGATGCTATTGAAATGCATGAAGCGGCAAAAAAATATGGTGTTATTCTCATGCCTGATTTTCATAACAGGTGGAACCCTTGCTTTGTAACAGCTAAAGAAAGTATAGCTGATGGTTCTTTAGGCGCTCCCAAATATATTTTTATTCGTCATAGTAATACAAAATATGTTCCATTTACTATGTTGAACTGGTCTGCAAAATCTTCTGTTTTATGGTTCCTTGGATCTCATGCATGTGATTTAGCCCGTTTTATTATGGAGTCTAATGTGAAAAGGGTTTATACTGTGTCAAGAAAGGGTGTTCTTCAAAAGGCTGGCATAGATATCCCGGATTTCTTTATTTCTATTCTTGAATTTGAAAATGGTGGGGTAGCTACTATAGAAAACTCCTGGATTCTTCCAGATGTATTGCAAAGTGTTGGAGAATTCCGTGCTCAAATTGTATGTGAAAATGGAATTCATAATATTGAATTCAATACAAGTGATTCCTGTGTCACATATACAGAAAAACAAGGCCGCGGACGTTCAAGAGATTTATATGCACAAAACGTTGTTTATGGCAAACTTAAAGGCTTTTGTTATGACAGTATACTCCACTTTTTGGATTGCGTTGAAAACGGCACCGAATTAATATGTAACAGCATTGATGGTATAGAAAATACAAGAACACTTGAGGCTATGTCAAAATCCCTTGAGATTGGTGAACCTGTTGAAGTTGTCCGCTAAGAAACCTGGAATACCAGAGTTAAGATCATAAAAGAACATAGTGCTTATGTAGATAACATCTAATTATTATATAAGCGATAAATAATATTGAGGCAAAATATGATTACATATTTTAATGCGCCGCCACCGAATCCCAGACTAAAAGAACTTATGCATGCCTTAATACCTGCAGTAATTGCTGATCAAATTGCGGCGACTATGTTAGGTATTGTCAACTCTATTATGGCTTCAAATGTAAGCAGTGTTGCTATAGCAGGAGTGGGACAAGTTGATGCTTTTAACAATATTTTTGTGATATTTTTTAGTGCTTTAGCCGCTGGTGGGACTGTATTGGCGGCACAAGCTGCAGGCTGCAACAACCATGAATCTGTTAATCATATAGCGACTCAGTCTATGACATTTGGTTTAGCAATTTCAACATTTGTTAGTTTGTTGATTTTTTGCTTAAGAGAACCAATACTTATGTTTTTATATAGTAGTGTTGATGAGTCTATACACAATGCTTCTATGGATTATTTTTTCTGGGCTTCATTATCTATACCATGCTCTTTTATTATCGCTCAAGGAGGAGGTTTATTCCGTGCTGTTAAGGATGCAAAAACTCCTATGCGTATTAGCATTCTAACAAATATTATAAACCTTCTTGCTGGCTATGTTTTAATTATAGGACTTCCAGGTAGAACAGGACTAGGAGCATGGGGAGCAGGTATTACTATTTTCTTATCACGTTTTATAGGCGCATGTTGGACTATTTGGATAATTAGATTTAAAGGCGCAAGTGTAAAAATCATACCTATAAAAAAATACCATCTTGACAAGTCAATTATACAAGATTGCATAAAAATTGGTGTTCCTGCTGCATGCGAAAATGGGCTATATTATTTGGGCAGGCTTGTAATACAGGTAATGGTATCAAAAATGGGTGCGCTTGCTATATCAGCTAATCAAATAGTCCTTTCTATTTATTCTATCATGACGCTGGTACCGAATTCTTATGCCCTTGTTACTCAGACTATTGTGGGTAATTTTGCAGGCAAAGGTAACAAGAAAGAATGTGCAGCAGCTTCATACCATATTGGGAAAATTAGCCTTTATACATGTCTTGCTACTTTATTATTTATCATGATATTTTCTAGGATTATTTGTCTTGCATATACCCGGGATGCAGAAATATTGAATCTTGCAAGCACAGCATTACGAGTTTTCGCTACTTCACTTTTGTTTTGGGCACGAGCTGTGATACCAGGCTCTTCTTTACGAGCCATGGGTATTTCCTGGTATCCTATGGCAGTAAATGCTTCAACTATGTGGGTGTTTCAGGTATTATTTATAGCGGTTATTGTCATACCACTTAACTGGGGAGTATGGGGTGTATGGCTTGGCTATGGGCTATCAACTGCTGCACGTGCTGCCTTATACCTTTTATATGAGCAGAAAGGGAAATGGCTTTCTAATGTCAAAGAACAGTCTGGTAATATATAAATAGTGCGGAAGACTTATCTTGTTATTTATATCGCTTATACCGCAATTTATATTTGTTTGTGTTCATTGTTTCAGAAAAATATTTGTGATAAGATGTTGATGAATATTAAGAAAGGAGATAAGTTGTCATGAGTAGTGATTTCAATTTTATACCTGCCGATTTTTGTCCAATTAAGGACAGGGAACTTCTTGAGAGATTAGCTAAAATGACACCTGAAGAAATAGAGCAGCACCCCAATCCGGATGTAAAAATTAAAATTCTTCCCAACGCTGGCTCTGTGATGCTTGCAGAGCAGTTCATGGGAATAAAAGAATCTTTTGAAAAAGATAAAAAGTTTTCTACAATCTTTGGAAATCCAAATCCCAATGATCACATGCCATTAGCTGAATTAATTAATGTAAACCGCATAAACTGCAAAAATTGTGTATTTATTACAATGGATGAATGGGCGGATCAGGATGGAAATATAGCCCCGATTACATATAAGTCTGGCTTTACATATTCATTCCTGAAGTATTTTATTAACAAAATTGATCCGGAACTTCGTCCATTACCTGAAAACATTTTATATCCTACAAACGAAAATATCAATTACTACTCTGACCTTATTGATGAAAAGACAGACGGAGGAATTGATTTATTCGTTTCTGGTCCGGGATGGGCAGGACATATTGCTTTTATTGATCCTTGTCCTGAATATACTCAGGTGAACAGTATTGAGGAATATTTGCAGCAGCCTGCTAAAATAGTTACCTTACATCCATTAACTATTGTGCAGAATTCTCTTCATGGTGTTTTCGGATGTTCAGGTAATATTGGAAATGTTCCTCCGAAAGCTGCAACTATAGGACCCAGGGATGTATTGCACGCTAAGAAAAGAATAGAAATTCATTCTATTAGCACAATGGGAACATTTTCTTCATGGCAGAGAATGACTTCAAGGCTGATAACCCATGGGCCTGTTACACCTATGGTACCAGGATCTATTTATCAAGTACTGCCTTGTAGAATATATATTGATCCTAATATTGCAAAACCAATTGAGTGCTTAGAAACTGTAGGATATTAGGTTTACTATAGAAGCTGAGCTTTGATAAAAGTAGTTTGGATTTTTAGCTCAGCCGGCAGATTCAGGCGACCTGCCTAATCAGGCGTCAAGAAGTCTCTCGCTTCTGTAAGCGGGAGCTGAATTGATGTAAATTATAATAACAACCTTGTTCAGTTGGAGATTGCAAGACCTCCACTGAATCCCCGGGCAAGCGAGTTTAACGTCCGGTTAGGTTAACTGATTGGTAAAATTATTTCAGCTCATTTAGAAAAAAAGTTTATCCCCGCTTGTTAATGTGAGCATAAATCAGGAGGTTTCTCCAGTTGCATTTTTACAGGCATGGGGATATTTTTATTGTTGTAGATGATAATATCTAATGATAAAATGGATGGGCAAGTATATTTATTTTATGGACAAGTTTTGTTTAGGAGGCACTGGATTGAATTTTTTTACAGTACTGCTAATGTCAGTTGGACTTGCTATGGATGCTTTTGCCGTGTCGGTAACGAACGGTATGTTAATAGCAGGTATTAAGTTTAAACATGCTTTTAAAATAGCTGCTTTTTTTGGATTTTTCCAGGCTGTTATGCCTATTGTTGGTTGGCTTGCAGGTATAAATTTCAGAAATTTCATAGGAATGTTTGATCACTGGGTCGCATTAATTTTACTTGGATTTATCGGTGGCAAGATGGTACGGGAATCTTTTGAAATGAAAAAAGAAAGTTGCCCTACTGAGGATCAGAAAAAACATGATATTGATAACAAGACACTATTAATGCTGGCAGTAGCCACCAGTATTGATGCACTTGCAGCTGGATTAAGTTTTGCCATATTAAGCACATCAATTATTGAAGCAAGTGTTTTGATTGGTTTTACTACTTTTTTAATATGCTTTGCCGGGGTTCTTATAGGGAAAAAATGCAATATTTTATTAAAGAGTAGAGCAGAATTAACAGGGGGAATAATCTTAATAATAATCGGGTTGGAGATTTTCGCGAAGGATACCGGAATTCTGTCGTCATTTTTATCATATTTAATTTTAAAAATCCAGGGATTATAGAGCAGGTTCATTTTGAAATGAGGTTTTAGCAATGAAATTTTTAGCGCCAATAATAGTCGGAGCTGTAATAGGATATATAACTAACTGGTTAGCAATAAAAATGTTGTTCAGACCTCATAAAGAGGTCAGGATATTTGGAATACGCCTGCCTTTTACCCCAGGGCTTATACCAAAGGAAAAGGACAGAATTGCCAAGAGCATAGGGGATGCTGTAGGAACTTATCTTTTGTCACCCGAAACATTTACCCTTGCTTTGCTTAATGATAGGATAAGCCAGCATATTGAATCATGGGTAAATAATATTCTGAGCAAACAAGATAATGGTGATAAATCCACCAAGACTATGCTGGAAGAAACTTTGGGCGTTAATGTGGATAGTCTGTTAGAAGAAATTGAACAGAGGTTGGCTTTATTTATATGCTCTCAGTTAAAAGAGAAAAAATTCAAAGACGGACTTATGAATTTTATAGAGTATAAAATCTATGATCAATACGGCTCTTATTTTTACAATGGAATTAAAGAAAAAGCTGAGGAAATACTGAATATATTCTTTACCTCGGGAGTTATTGAAATTGAGTTGTCAAAATCTTTGAATAATTTAATCAATAAGTTGAGTACTGATACCCGGACCTTAGAGAAGGTCTTACCGGATAGCTTTTTAAATTCAGCCAGGGAGTTTATTTATGAACATGCCGGTGATATCAGGATTAGATTAAAAGAATTACTAGATAGCCCATCCATAAAGAGAAAACTTAGAAATTCCATTTCAGAGATAGCAGAACAAAATATAAATAAGCTGGTTGCCATATTTATAACTCCAGATTCAATTGCTGATAAAGTAATTGGAGCCTTGATTAAATATGTTGAAACTCCTGAAAACGAAAAAAACATTGCGTCAATTATGTTGACTCTTATTGATAGATTTGTTAAAAGCAAAATATCGGATATTATTTCAGCAATATCCGATGAAAGGAAGGAGCAGACAGTATCCCATATTTCTGCTGAAGTGGTAAAATACTTATCTGACAGGAATAATCAAAGAACTCTGGTAAATTTGGTAGAAGAAAAGCTTATATACTTAAAGCCTGAAATCAAAAAAAGCATACTTTCCTTTGTTGAAGATGAATATGAGGGTATTACCTCTTCACCTGATTTATGCGAGAAAATACTTCCTATTGTCCGAGATATTATCAGAGGCATTGTAAATAAACCATTTTCTTTAATTATTGGTGCCATTGACGAAAAAACTGTAAGAAATATTACAAACTTTATAGAAGAAGTGTTTAAGTACTTTGTAAATACAAAAATGACAAACATAATAAGGCAGCTCAATCTATCTGAAATAGTGGAAAATCAGATTAAAGGATTTGATGCTGCCTATACTGAGGATATAATATTAGAAATAGCCAGCAGAGAACTAAAAGCAATAACGTGGCTTGGTGCACTTCTTGGAGGAATTATGGGTATTCTTATGCCTTTTTTTGAGATGCTGTATAATTAACCCTCAATTGGAAGTTCAAATATCTCATCTGGTTTTAACAGGATAACCTTTGTGTTGGTTTGACTTTCCACCTGGCTTTTAAATTTAGCGGGATCCTGGGAAATTGCAGGGAATGTGTCATAATGCATAGGTATGACAAAATCAGGTTTAATCATTTTAACAGCTCTTACGGCATCTTCAGGTCCCATAGTATACAGACCTCCGATAGGCAATAGAGCCAATGTAATTCCTTCATCGGCTAGCAGGCTCATATCAGTGGTCAGGGCTGTATCTCCTGCAAAATATACTTTTACATTTTCCGCTTCCACCACGAAGCCGCAAGCTATTCCACCGGGCACACCACTTCCGTGAACCGCTGCAACAAGTTTGACAGAACCAAATTCAGTCTTCTGGATTCCTCCTATATTCCCCGGAAAGAACTTAATGGGCTCTTTATCCAGCATTCTTGCCAGTTCAAATGTAGTATAAACTTTAGAATTATTTGATTTGGCAATCTTTACAGTATCTCCGAGATGATCCCCATGGGCATGTGATACAAATATATGAGTAGCCTTTATTTCCTCAGGTTTTTTTGATGCCGAGGGATTGCCGGTAATGAAAGGGTCAAAAAGCAGGCTGTGCTGTCCTGTAACAATTAAAAAGGCAGAATGTCCTAAATACTGAATTCTCATTTCACATCTCCATCCTTGTAATTTTCCATTATTTTCGGTATATACTTATATTTTTTATACTTTATTTTTTTAGTAACAGAATTAATTCTTTCAGTATTATTTTACCAAAAACAATAAGGTTGAGGAATAGAATATTAATTTCTCAATTCTATTTACTACAACTCACTGTTTCTATATAATTAAACATTGTAATTAACACATTGAAATATGGCATGATTAAGAAAAATGAGGAGGATTTGGCATGGTGGAAAATCTTGTAATCAGAAAATTAGAAAAGGGGGAAGAATTTCCTTATGATTTGCTTCTCCTGGCAGACCCGTCAATGGAAGCCATAGAGGATTATATACACAGAGGTGACTGTTACATTGCTTTATTGGATAATAAGGTAGTTGGAGAATATGTTTTAATAAAGACAAGGCCTTTTACAATAGAACTTGTAAATATTGCAGTGGACGAGAAATATCAGGGCAAGGGTATAGGAAAGGCTCTGGTTATGGATGCTATTAATAGAGCCAGAGAAAGCAAGGCAAAAGTTATTGAGGTTGGTACCGGAAATTGCAGTGCTTATCAGCATCTGCTCTATCAAAAATGCGGTTTCCGCATGACCTGGATAGATATAGATTTCTTTAAGAAGCATTATGATGAAGAAATATATGAAAACGGTGTAAGATGCATTGATATGATTAGAATGAGTATGGATTTATAGAGAAACAAATAATAACGGCAGCATATTAAAAATATCCTGCCGTTATTAATATTTTTGCATAACTGATATTTTCCTGTACATGGTATTAAGTACTATTCCACAGTAATTACTGACACAGGGCAGCTCTCTGCTGCTTCCTTTGCAGAATCTTCCACTTCTGCAGGAACTTCGTCAACATATACTTCTGCAAGGCCGTCATCAGCCATTCTGAATACTTCCGGGCAAGTGCTGGCACAAAGTCCGCAGGAAATACAACCATCTCTATCAATTGAAGCTTTCATAACTATACCTCCATAAGTTATTTATAGGACTATAATTTTATCATAAGACAATCATAATATAATAATATATTATATCTCGTATAATCTCAATTATCCAGATAGTATCACATGAAAGTTTCTTTGCTGACAATATATATAAAAATAATTAGAATTAATTAAAAAGAATTAGTAAACAACTAATTTAGTAATATATAAAAATAATGTAATCAGTTATAATAGAAATATCGACTTTTTTTAATTTAAGTATTTATTTTCATTAGTGGAAATGAGTATTATTATGAATATTTACTAGAATGGAGAGAAATTATGGATAAACAAAGACGTAAGGAATTAGTGGAAAAGTATAAAGAGATTAAAACTTATATGGGAGTATATAAAATTACAAATCAAGTAAACAGAAAAGTGTTCATATCAGCTACCCCTAACCTTAAAAACCGCTGGCTGACGGTTAAAAGTCAACTTGAAATGGGTATGCATGTGAACAGTGAGTTGCAAAAGGACTGGAATGAATTTGGACAGGATGCATTTACCTATGAAGTGATTGAAGAAAAGGAAATAAAAGAGGGTACTGATGTCCGCTGGGAAATTAAACAAATGGAAAAAAACTGGCTGGAAAAGATCCAGCCATTTGGGGAGAGGGGATATAATAAAAGGCAAAAATAATAACCCTATTTAATAATATTTTTAATAAATATACCACAATTGTAGTTTGAATTAACCTGAAAACAGCCGATATATAATCTAAGTATTTATGTTTTGAACATTAGGTCTTGGGTAATATTATTTTGAATATTGGTCTGATTACGGGGGGCATTATGAAAAGTATAAGTGTAAGAATTATATTATTATTAGGGTTGTTGGTTTTTCTTATTTGCTCTGGATTAGGTATTGGAGCATTTCTTACTACTTCTGATTCCATAATAAATATTTTTAAAGAAACTATGCCCAAATTTGCTTTAGAAGCATCTATCGTTATACAGAATGAGATACAAAACCAACTCAATACCCTGAGCATCATTGCATCTTTGGAAGTAATGGAAGTATTGAATGAACCTGATGGAGACCTTTCCTATGTGAGTTCTGTTTTATCAAGAGAATTTAACAGAGCAGGACATAAACGAATGATACTTGCTAACAGACAGGGAAGTGTGCTTTATGATAGCGGATCATCAGGTGATATACATAATTTAAATGAAAATGTTTATTTTAATAGGGCACTGGAAGGAGAAAATGTGGTATCAGACCCCATGTTTGATGAAGATGGTGTTAGTGTAATCATTGTATATGCAGTTCCGGTAAAAATTAACGGGGAAATAGCAGGTGCTTTGATTGCAATAAGGGATGGACTTGAATTAAGTGAATTTGCTAACAGAATTGAATATGGTGAGTCTGGGGAAGCTTTCATTATTAATAGCCAGGGTAAAACTATAGCCCATGGGAATAAAAATCTGATGATAGAAATGATAAAAACTTTTGCTGCAGATACGGTGTCTTCAGCAACAACCAGAGGTTTTTCCGGTGAAGAGGAAGAAAGAAGTGATGTTGCCACCTCCGCCACTTCATTGTTAGTAAGAGATGATGGTTCTGGTGATAAAACGGGATTTAGAGGTTTTTATGAAGCTCTTGAACAAATGGTCCAGGGAAAAACAGGTTTTGAAGAATATGAGTATAAAGGAATTCAAAAAGTTTTAGGTTTTGCACCAATTGAAGGCCGTGGCTGGTCTATTGGAGTTGCTGTTGATAAGGAAGAGGCATTATCAGGATTGTCAGAACTAAGGAGAGTTTCCCTGTTTGTATCTTTAATTTTTCTTTTTATAGGATTTGTGGTTGCCTATTTTATAGGAAAGAGTATATCCAAGCCCATTATCGATCTGACAAAACAGTGCAGCATCATGTCTGAAGGTAATTTTACTAAAATGATGGGAGAGAAGTATACCCGCCGGCGTGATGAGCTTGGGGATTTGGCCAGGGGATTTAATAAAATCAATGTTAACGTATCAAAGATAGTCAAGAATGTAATTTCTGAAACAAGCAACATGAGCAGTGCAATTGAAATTGCCGATAAAAGTATGTCTGATTTGACGAGAGAAATAGAGTATGTGTCTGATATAATACAGCAATTATCATCAGAAATTCAGGAAACCTCTGCTATGGCTGAAGAGATGAATGCTACTTCAGTAGAAATAGAGACATCCATAGATTCAATTTCCAACAAGGTTCAGGAGGGTGTAGAATCTGCCGAAGGAGTAAGTAAGAGAGCTGATGAACTGAAAAACAACGCACTCGACTCTCAGAAAAGTGCCCGTGATATTCTGTTAAATGTTGATGAAAAGTTAAGAGAAGCAATTGAAAAATCAAAAGCCGTTGAAAAGATAAGTGTTTTAGCTGACGTAATTTCAAAGATTTCCACACAGACGAATATTCTTGCACTGAATGCATCAATTGAAGCTTCCCGGGCAGGGGATACAGGAAAGGGTTTTGCCGTTGTTGCGGAAGAAATAAGAAAGCTGGCTGAACATTCTAAGAAGACTGCAAATGAAATTCAGGAATTAATAAATCAGGTTGTGGATTCAGTTCAGAATCTTTCAACAAATTCGAGACAGGTGCTGGATTTTTTGGAAAGTAAAGTTGTAAAAGATTATGATATGCTTGTAAAAACAGGAATTCAGTACAGTCAGGACGCCCAGTTCATTGATAGTATGATGAAAGAATTTAGTGAAGCTTCGGAAAAACTATATATATCTGTTAATAATATTGTGAAAGCTATAAGCGATGTTGCGGAGGCTGCAAATGAAGGGGCTTCTAATATTTCAGAGATGGCTAATGAAGTCAGTATGATAGTTAAAGCTGCTAATGAAGTATTAGAGCAGACTCATGTTGTCAGTTCAAGTTCAAGTAAATTATCTGAACTGGTATCTATATTTAAAGTGTGATAAAAGTAAAGATTAATGGAAAATTTCCTATCATTTAGATATAATTTAATTTATATGGAATTTTAATTATTGGAATTATAAATGACATTTTTAAAATTTAAGCAACTGAATTGGTCAACAGAATTAAAGGATTCTGGCTATAAGTATAAGGATAGTGGCTATAATTGAAATAGCCACTATTAATTGACATCAGAGACACGGGAGGAAGTTATAATGTCAATTGAAAAAGTAAGAAAATATTTTAGTCAATGGAACATGGAAAACAGAATACAGGAATTCGATGTTTCAAGTGCAACTGTTGAATTGGCTGCAAAAGCACTCAACTGCAAACCTGAGCGAATCGCAAAAACATTGTCTTTTTTGATATACGGACAAGCAATTCTTATTGTTACCGCCGGTGATGCAAAGATTGACAACTCAAAATATAAGCAGAAATTTAGAGCAAAAGCAAAGATGCTTACTGCGGAACAGGTTGAAGAGCTGGTTGGACATGCTGTAGGCGGTGTTTGTCCCTTTGGAATTAATGAAGGAGTTCCTGTTTATCTAGATATATCGCTTAAACGCTTCGAAACTGTATTTCCTGCATGTGGGAGCAGCAACAGCGCCATTGAACTAAGTATTCCGGAACTTGAAAAATATTCCGGATATGTTGAATGGGTTGATGTTTGCAAAGGCTGGAGTGATGAGGAAGTTTAAACTGGTATGTATAAAATTTTTATAGTTGAAGATGATTTAGTCATTGCCAGAACTATAAAGGAACATCTGTCAAGATGGAACTACGATGTTGCATATGCAACTGACTTTAAAAATATTATAGATCAATTTATCAAATTTGAACCGCATATTGTACTTCTTGATGTAATACTTCCGTTTTTTAACGGCTTTTACTGGTGCGGTGAAATACGTAAGATTTCAAAAGTTCCGGTCATATTTATATCTTCTGCAGGTGACAATATGAATATTGTTATGGCTATGAACATGGGAGGAGATGACTTTATAGTTAAACCCTTTGATCTGAATGTTTTAACGGCAAAAGTAGGAGCTCTCATTAGAAGAACTTACTCTTTTCAAGGCCAGGTCAATATTATTGAGCATAAAGGAGTTGTTTTAAATCTGAACGACACAACACTGGCCTATAAGAATAAAAAAATTGAGTTAACAAGAAATGAATATAAGATTTTACAATTGCTTATGGAAAATGCAGGTAAAGTTGTATCCCGGGAAGAAATTATGGAACGTTTATGGGAAAGTGATGAATTTATTGATGATAATACTCTGACAGTTAATATTACCCGCCTGAGAAAAAAACTTGCAGAAGCAGGATTAGACAATTTTATAATAACAAAAAAGGGATTAGGGTATATGGTTGAATGATATGAAGAATTTGATAAATATTATTGGTTTATATATAAAGCGGAATATGGTTGCAATTGTTGCCATACTAATATCTTTTGGAATTTTCCTATCGGTTTTTTCCCTTTATTCCCTGCCTTTTGAAGCGGTAGGCTATGCCGCTTTGCTTACAGGAATTTTTGTTTTGTTAATAGGAGCAATGGATTTTTGGGTTTTTTATAAAAAACACATATTTCTTAATGAAATAAAAAGATGTATTACTATTTCTGATTTTACCTTCCCTTCTTCGAAAGATCAGATAGAAAAAGATTACCAGGAATTAATCAGAATTATAAATGAAGATCGTAAAAATATAATAAATGAAAAAGACAGGGCCTTTACCGAGATGGTGGAATACTACACTACCTGGGCCCATCAAATCAAAACACCTATTTCTGCAATGGGTTTACTTTTACAATCCCAGAAATCTGATACAAATACTGAATTATTAAACCAGCTTTTTAGGATAGAAGAATACGTTCATATGGTTCTGCAGTTTCTGCGTACCGAAAGTATGAGT
Organism: Clostridiaceae bacterium; assembly: GCA_012840395.1. NCBI lineage: Bacteria > Bacillati > Bacillota > Clostridia > Eubacteriales > Clostridiaceae > Clostridiaceae bacterium. The sequence continues at coordinate 13,200 of DULL01000021.1, forward strand.
TCTGATTTAGTATTTGAGAGACACTCTCTTGACGATATTGTAAAACAGGCAATAAGAAAGTATGCAAAATTGTTTATATACAAAAAAATAAAACTGAACTATAAGGAACTGAATTGTTATGTGCTGACAGATGAAAAGTGGCTTACTTTTGTTATAGAACAGGTGTTGTCAAATGCCCTGAAATATACTAATGCAGGAGAAATATCAATTTACATGGACAATAATTTGGCTGATACATTAGTTATCGAAGATACAGGGATAGGGATTGAAGAAGAAGATTTACCCAGAATATTTGAAAAAGGTTTTACAGGATATAACGGCCGGGCAGATAAAAAATCTACCGGAATAGGAATGTATCTTTGCAAGAAAATATTAGACAAACTTTCACACACTATAACTGTTGAATCAATGGTTGGCAAGGGTACCAAAGTGAAAATAGGTCTTGATGTAAATCATATTGAAGCTGAGTGAATTTATGGATAGAGGGACATTTCTTAACGCGAAAGAAAATATTCTTGCCCGGAAAGGAATGTCCCTTTAACTTAACCTTACAAAAATGTAAGCCTGAAAGAGAAAATGTAAGCCAAAGTTAAGGCAAGGCATTTTCTTTTTTTGTTATAATAAGTCAAGAAAACCAGGGGGTAACTGGAATTTTATAAGTATGCAAATCAGTCAATATGGCTGATTATTAAGTTGATAGGGAAGAAGATTATTGGAGGAAAAGAATTATGCCACTTTTAGAGGTTAATAATCTGAAGAAAATTTATACTACAAGATTTGTAGGAAATTCTGTCCAGGCTCTTTCCAATGTATCTTTTTCAATTGAAAAAGGAGAGTATGTAGCCATTATGGGAGAGTCCGGATCAGGTAAAACCACTTTGCTAAATATTATTGCAGCCTTTGATAAACCTACTAGCGGGGAAGTACTGTTAAATGGGAGAAGTATAACTTCAATGAATGAAAAAGAAATCTCCGCTTTCAGGCGTGATAATCTGGGCTTTGTGTTTCAGGATTTCAATTTGCTGGATACTTTCTCAATTCAAGATAATATACTTCTGCCTTTGGTTTTGGCAGGAAAAACTTATGAGGAAATGAACAGCAGACTAAAACCTATTGTGAAGAAACTGGGGATAAATGATATACTTTCAAAATATCCTTACGAAGTTTCAGGAGGACAAAAGCAAAGAACAGCTATTGCCCGTGCAATCATTACCAAACCGCAGTTGATTCTTGCTGATGAACCTACCGGCGCTCTGGATTCCCGTGCTTCTGACAGCCTCTTGAAGTTGTTTGGCGAAATTAATGGAGAAGGACAGACTATCCTATTGGTTACTCATAGCATAAAAGCTGCAAGTCATGCTAAAAGAGTTCTCTTTATAAAGGACGGAGAATTATTTCATCAGATTTATAAAGCAACAATGTCAAATGAAGAATTGTATCAGAAAATTTCAGATACACTAACTCTAATTGCGACAGGCGGTGCTAGAAATGAATAGGTTTTTTTATCAAAAGCTTGCAGTAAATAACATAAAAAAGAATGCAAAAGCTTATATGCCATATATACTGGCATGTATTGGCACAATTATAATGTTTTATAACATAAACTTTTTGGCTGAGGCAAAAGATATAGAAAATTTAAACGGCAGTAATTCTTTAAGGACAATATTGTTCCTTGGAACAGGAGTAATCGGTGTTTTTTCTCTTATTTTTTTATTTTATACAAATAGCTTTTTGATTAAACAACGTAAAAAAGAATTTGGTTTGTTTAATATACTTGGAATGGAAAAAAAACATATTGCAAGAATTATGTTTTATGAAACAATATTTATTGCCTTTTTATGTATTTTTATAGGAATACTGGCAGGGATACTTTTAAGCAAACTAATGATTTTGCTTCTATTTAAAATTATTTCTTTTAGAGTTGTTTTCGGATTTGAAATACCCGCCGGAGCTGTTTTATTAACAATGGTTTTATTTGCAGGAATTTTCATGTTAAACCTTATCTACAATATATTCCAGGTACATTTGTCTAAACCTATTGAACTGTTAAAAGGCGGCAATGCAGGTGAAAAAGAGCCTAAGATAAAATGGGTTTTAACAGTTATAGGAGCATTATCCCTGGGTATAGGTTATTATATTGCATTAGCAACAGAATCTCCCTTGGAAGCAATAAATATATTTTTCGTGGCTGTGCTTTTCGTCATAACTGGCACCTATTGTTTGTTTATTGCAGGAAGTATAGCATTATTAAAGATACTTCGAAAAAATAAAAATTATTATTATAATATCAAACATTTTATTTCAGTTTCAGGTATGATCTACAGAATGAAACGAAATGCTGCAGGACTGGCTAGTATTTGTATCCTGTCAACAGCAGTAATTGTCATGATATCCACTACAGTTTCGCTGTATACAGGAATAGAGGACGTCTTAAGGACCAGATATCCGAGGAATATAATTGTTACCATTACTGATATTTCAGAACAACAGGTAGAAAAGCTGGATACTATTATTGAAGAGCAGGTAACTTTAATTAACGCCGTTAAGAAGGATGTCATTCGTTATCGCTATAAAAATTTTCTCACAATCCAGAATGGTACTGATTTTACTACCGCAAAGGAAGAATATTATCCCGGCAGCAATGTGGCATCAGTAACATTTATTACTCTTCAAGACTATAACAAAATGGAAAACCAGTCTGTTTCACTATCAGAGGGTGAAGCCTTTTTATATACCCTTAGAGGTAATATTCCCGGTGATGATTTAGACTTTAACGGATATAAAATATCAGTAAAAGAGCGCCTTCCTTCTCTAAATGTAGAAGGAAGAATGTCGGCTGTGTTGTATAACAATTATTATTTGGTAGTAAGTGATATAAGTACAATTAAAGAAATATATAACCGGCTTCATGGAAATGATGATATAATGGAAGAGCTTTCATATTATTATGCTTTTGATATGGAGAGTAGTGGTGATTCTCAGATAAATCTCGTAAAGGAACTACAAAAGGCTATCAACAATTTAGGTCTGAAAGGTTATGTAGAGGGACCCGAAATTGCGCGGGAAAGTTTCTATTCCCTTTATGGTGGCCTGTTCTTCCTTGGTATTTTCTTAGGACTTTTATTTATCATGGCAACAGTCCTTATTATCTACTATAAGCAGGTTGTGGAGGGGCATGAAGATAAGGAGCGTTTTGAAATCATGCAAAAGGTAGGCTTAAGCCGTGAAGAAATCAAGAAATCAATTCACAGCCAGGTATTGACGGTGTTCTTCCTGCCTCTTGTTACAGCTGTTATTCACATAGCATTTGCTTTTAAAGTAATTACAAAATTGCTCGTAATTCTTAATCTGACTAATATCCCCTTGTTTGCTCTGTGTACAGCATTAACTATACTTGTGTTTGCATTATTTTATGCCATGGTATATGCATTAACTGCAAAAACTTATTACAAAATAGTGAGCTAATAATTAAAATTGCTTCTATCCGGGTAATTTCAATAGTCCCTGGTTGTATTGGTGTTACAGGTAAAGGAATGCATACATACCTGTATGCCAGAGGATGGAATACGCTGATATATATTTGTGAATCCTGGCTAAAACAAACTATATGCCATAAATTTGACCCCACTTGTAAATATAATTTTACTTTTATAGTATGGTTTCAGCCCAAATAGATTACTATCATTTTATGTGAACTAGTGTAAATCAAGTATAAAAAATTTGATATTATATTTATCAAAGAAAAAAGTTGATTGAAAGGCATATATGAAATAAAATATTAAGACAGGTATAAAGAATCAGATATTTAACCAAGCATCAGGAAGTTTACTTCTTTAAACTGGAACTGAATTGATGCAAGTTATAATAACTACCTTATTCAGTAGGGGCTGCAAGACCTCACTTAGTCCCTGAGTGAAGCGAGTTTACTAACAAAGGAGTCTTGATTATACTAAAATGAGAGTTAAGTTTAACCGTAGAAGGTATTATTTAAAAAACAGATCACGGTTTATAACTTTTTTAGCTGTTTTACTTATGTTCATAATATCCATTTATTTATTGGCTGAAATATTTAATCCTGCAGAAGCTGATTCATCTTTACCAGTTAAAATACCTGTGTTTACACAATCAGATACAAGTAATGAAAATGAAGGTAATAAAAAATCTAACCCTGTTGTGGTTATAGATCCGGGCCATGGCGGACGTGATCCCGGGGCAATATCACCATATAAAAATGATTTCTATGAAAAGGAAGTAACTCTTGACATAGGGTTAAGACTTAGAGAAAAGCTGGAGAAAGCAGGAATTAAAGTTGTGATGACAAGAGAAGAAGATATAGAATTAGATATTAATGTTGAGAAAGACATCCGGGCAAGATCAGTTATTGCCAATGAGGCTGGTGCTATATTTTTTATAAGTATTCATGTAAATTCTTTTGATCTTAAGGTAAATAATGGAGATACATATAATGGAACTGAAGTATACTATTTTAGCATTGGTAACGGTGGATCCGCCAATGAAGAGTATGCAAAGATAATGGGTGAAGAGATTCAGAGGGTAACTGATACAGCATACAATGGAATTAAAAAAGCAAATTATGGTGTTCTAAGAATGACCAAAATGCCTTCGCTTTTAATTGAAACAGCTTATATTACAAACAGGGAAGACCATAAGCGTTTAGAATCCGGAAAATTCAGGGAAGATATGGCTGAAGGGATTTTCAGGGGCACAGTTAGAATTTTGGAAAAAATGCAAGTGCAGTAGAAATGCGTATATAAAAATATATAATAAAGGTAATCTATATAAAATATGTGATATAATTCTATAAAAATAGGCAAAAGAGGGATACGTTATGAAATACAGAAAATTCGGGAAACTGAACTATGAAGTTTCAGCTCTTGGATTTGGTTTGATGCGTTTACCGACCTACGGAACAGATGCTCCGGCAGGCAAAGAAGCCAGTGATGTTGTTGAAGATGAAGCAATTAGAATGATCCGGTATGCTATTGACCATGGTATAAATTATATTGATACTGCCTATCCATACCATAATGGACAAAGTGAAAAAATTCTTGGCAAGGTTTTAAGGGATGGATATAGAAACAAGATAATGCTGGCAACAAAGTCCCCTGTTTGGTTATTAAAAGAAGCAAAGGATTTTAATAGGTTGCTTGATGAACAGCTTGAGAGATTGCAGACAGATTATATTGATTTTTATTTATTTCACGCTCTGTCAAAAGACAGATGGGAAGATATTATTCTTAAGATGAATATTATTGAACGGGCCGAAGCTGCAAAGAAAGCGGGAAAGATAAAACATTTAGGTTTTTCTTTCCATGATGAGTTAGATGTTTTCATTAAAATTATAGATTCATATGATAAATGGGATTTTTGCCAGATACAATTAAATTATATGGATATAGAGAATCAAGCTGGCATTGAAGGTTTGAAATATGCAGCATCCAAAGGACTTGCTGTTGTAATAATGGAACCCCTTCTTGGCGGAAAGCTGGCCAACCCTCCGGAAGATATCCGAGCAGTTTTTGACCGCAGTAATATAAAAAGATCTCCTGCTTGCTGGGGGCTACAGTGGTTATGGAATTTGCCTGAGGTCAGTGTAGTATTAAGCGGTATGAGTAATATGCAGCAGCTACAGGAAAACATAGCCTCTGCAAATAATTCTGGCATTGGAGCATTAACACAGGAAGAATTAGAAATAGTTAATACTGTAAGACAAAAATATAATGAACGGGCGGCTATCCCGTGTACCGGCTGCAGTTACTGTATGCCATGTCCTAATAATGTGAATATTCCTGAGAATTTCAGAATATATAATAAAAGCACGATTTATGGAGATATAGCTTCAGCTCGAGGGGAATATAATAACCTCATAAAAGAGGCTGAACATGCAGGCCAATGCGCACAATGTAAATTATGTGAAGAAAAATGTCCCCAGAAGATCCCCATAAGCGGCTGGATGACAAAAATAAACAGTGATTTAGGGAAATAAACAAATACCGGGGTTGGAGGTCAATATATGCTTATTATTGAATTATTAAAGGCTGTTCTGCTGGGAGTAGTGGAAGGAATAACGGAATGGCTTCCTATAAGCAGCACAGGTCATATGATTTTAGTTGATGAATTACTCCAGCTTAATGCTTCAGATGCATTTAAAGAAATGTTTTTAGTGGTTATTCAGCTGGGGGCAATACTTGCGGTTATTTTTCTATATTTTCATAAATTAAATCCCTTTTCACCAAAAAAATCCAAAATGGAAATGAAAAGTACACTGGAGCTTTGGTATAAAGTAATTGTTGGTGTTATACCTGCAGCAGTGTTAGGAGTATTATTTGATGACTGGCTGAATGATCATTTGTATAATTATAAGACTGTAGCCATTACATTAGTATTTTATGGTATTATGTTCATTGTGGCAGAGAATTGGAATAAAAATCGAAAAGCCAGAGTCAATTCAATTAACGACCTAACCTACAAAACTGCTTTATTAATAGGAGTATTTCAGGTATTATCCTTGATTCCGGGGACTTCCCGTTCAGGGGCAACCATTCTCGGGGCGATTCTTCTTGGAACATCCCGATATGTGGCTGCCGAGTATTCTTTCTTTTTAGCTATTCCCGTTATGTTCGGGGCAAGTGCATTAAAGATAGTAAAGTTCGGGTTTGATTTTACCGGTATGGAACTTGCCGTTTTGCTTACAGGCATGGTTGTGGCTTTTATTGTTTCAATTGTTGCTATTAAATTTTTATTGGGATATATTAAAAATAATGATTTTAAAGCTTTTGGATGGTACCGTATATTTTTAGGTTTACTGGTAATTGGATATTTTGTATTAATAAGATAATCATCTATTAATTATTTATACCTTCAAGGACAACCGTTAACCAAACATCAAGATGTCTCTCTCTTCTACAAGTGGAATAGATACAAACTATAGAGCGAATGAGTTTGCTGAGAAGTAAATAAGAAACTGCCGTAATTTTACAGACGGCAGTTTTTTTATTCACCCATTCCCGTTTTTGTAAATATACTGTTAAAGAGGCAGAAAAGGGGGAGATTTCTTTGAAGTACATTTTGGAATTACATAACATTGGGATGAAATATCAATCTCTCAATGGGGAAATACCAGCATTAGATAACGTTAACATGAACGTAAGTGAAGGGGAATTTGTAAGTATAGTCGGCCCAAGCGGATGTGGAAAGTCCACCCTTCTTTCAATAATCTCGGGATTATTGCCCCCTACTTCGGGAGAAGTTGTTATTGAAGGGGAGATTGTAAAAGGTCCATCCAAGAAAATAGGTTATATGCTTCAAAAAGATCATCTTTTTGATTGGAGAACAATTATGCAGAACGTTATGCTGGGATTAGAAATTCAAAAAAGAGTTTCAGCTGAGGCAAGGGAATATGCTGAACACCTGTTAAGAACCTACGGACTTATTGAGTTCCGGGATAAATATCCCAGCCAGCTTTCAGGAGGAATGAGGCAACGGGCTGCTCTTATCCGTACTTTGGTTACCAATCCTCAGATATTGCTTTTGGACGAGGCTTTTTCTGCCCTGGATTACCAGACACGTCTTGCAGTTAATGATGATATTTACTCCATTATAAAAAAGGAAAATAAAACAGCCATCATGGTTACTCATGATATTGCTGAAAGTATCAGTATGGCTGACCGGGTTATTGTACTCACCAAAAGGCCGGGTACAATTAAGAGCTGCCATACCATAAAATTTAACCTGGAAAACCGGACACCGTTGAATACCAGAAAAGTACCGGAGTTTCAGGTGTATTTTCAGCAGATATGGAAGGAGCTGGACGTACATGTTTAAGTTTAAAAAAAGGCTTTATAAAGTTTCTGCAAATAGAAATGAGACCGGGCAGATCTCAAAGGAAAGAATGGAATTTTTGAAACGGGTTAGCCGCCAAACAGCAATGGTTAGATTTACGCAATTTTTTATTTTAGTAATGGTTTTTGGCTTATGGGAAGTCTTCGCATCATTAAAAATAATTGATCCCTTTATTACCAGCCAGCCTTCGCGTGTTATTAATACTTTGATATCTCTTTATAAAGAGGGAGTCCTCTTTAAACATATATTTATTACTTGTATAGAAACAATAATAGGATTTATCCTCGGAACAGTACTCGGAACACTGGTAGCGATTATTTTATGGTGGTCAGAATTTATTTCAAAGGTATCAGAACCTTATCTGGTAATATTGAATAGTCTTCCCAAAATAGCATTAGGCCCTATCTTTATTGTCTGGATAGGAGCAGGACCTGCCGCCATCATTGTAATGACTCTTGCTATTTCATTGATTGTCACTATTCTTGAGGTACTAAATGGCTTTATTGCAATTGACAAGGAAAAGACCAAGCTTGTGCAAACCTTTGGAGGAACCAAGCTTCAGATTATGACAAAAGTAATTCTTCCTGCGTCACTTCCCACAATTATCAATGCCTTGAAAATTAATGTGGGATTATCCTGGGTAGGGGTAATAGTAGGTGAATTTCTGGTATCAAAAGCCGGATTAGGCTACTTAATTGTTTACGGTGGCCAGGTATTTAAATTGGATCTTGTCATGACCAGCGTATTAATTCTGTCTGTTGCGGCTGCACTTATGTATCAGGGGGTGGTTTATCTGGAGAAACTGCTTGTAAAAAGATATGATGATTAACTCTCACAGGAATGAAAAGAAACTAACGATGGCTAGCTATTAATTAATAATTTTTCATTAATAAAGAGAAATGGAGGGTAAGTATGAAGAGGAGAAGTTTTATTTCTTTACTTATTGTGGTGCTTTTGGGAATTTCCTTGATTTTATGCGGATGCACCAAGGAAAGTACTCCGCAGAAATTAACAAAAATACGCCTTTCAGAAGTCACTCATTCAGTTTTTTATGCACCTCAGTATGTGGCTCTGACTCAAGGCTTCTTTGAGGAAGAAGGGCTGGAGATTGAGCTGTATAACGGACAGGGCGCAGACAAAGTTATGAACGCAGTACTTACAGGTCAGGTAGAAATAGGATTTGCAGGGCCGGAAGCTAGCATATATGTCTATAACGAAGGAAGAGAGGATTACAGTGTTGTCTTTGCCCAGTTGACTAATGGAGACGGAACCTTTTTAATGGGAAGAGAACCTGATCCGGATTTCAAGTGGAGCGATGTTAAGGGTAAAACCATTATAGGCGGACGTAAAGGAGGAATGCCTGAGATAATACTTCAGTATGTTCTGAGGAAAAATGGCTTAAAACCAGGAGAAGACGTTTTTATTGATACAACTATGCAGTTTGCAGCTATGCCTGGAGCTTTCATGGGAGGACAGGGAGACTATGTGATTATCTTTGAACCCACAGCTTCGGAAATGGAAAAGGAAGGTAAGGCATATATCCTTGCGTCTTTAGGGGAATCCAGCGGAGAAGTGCCTTACACAGCCTATTTTGCAAGTAAAAAATATATAGAAAAAAATCCTGATATCATTCAGAAGTTTACTAATGCTATATACAAGGGACAGTTATGGGTAGAAAAACATACTCCTGAAGAAATTGCAAAAGCTATTAAGCCTCATTTCCCTGATACTGACGAAGAAATATTGGCAACTGTTGCGAAACGTTATAAAAACCAGAATACATGGAAAAAAGATCCCATCCTCTTAGAAAAAGACCTTGGTGTATTACAAAAGGCTCTTCAAGATGCCGGCGAGCTTGATAAACTGGCTCCCTATGAAAAGATAGTAACTACAAAATTTGCTGAAGAGGCAATTAAGAATATTAAATTGAAAGAATAAATAAGGAAATATCAAAAGGAACTGCATATATGACAGAACCAAGTGTAATGGCGTCTGTTTTTAAAGATAGACGCCATTATTTTACGTTATTCACCCGATGGTGTAATAGCTGTTGGAAATTCCTGTAGAGTAATTAAAATTTTGATATGATATACTTAATAAATTTAATAATATAAACAAAACAAAATTGATGAAAGGATGATGAACAGTGTTTTATGATTTAATAAAAACCAGAAGAAGCATTAGAAGATTCCAAAGCAGAGAGGTGGAAAAGGACAAAATAGACACAATTTTAAAAAGTGCCCTGTTATCTCCTTCTTCACGTTCCAGAAGACCCTGGGAGTTCATAGTTGTCACGGACAGGGAATTGTTACAGAAACTTTCGCAATGTAGGGAACATAGTTCATCATTTTTGGCAGGTGCGCCAATGGGCATAGTTGTTGCGGCAGATCCGGGCCTTTGTGATGTTTGGGTAGAGGATGCTTCAATAGCTTCAATAATAATCCAGTTATCTGCTCATTCACTGGGGCTAGGTTCGTGCTGGATACAGGTCAGGGAAAGATACTATGACAATAATACAAAAGCTGGGGATTATATTAAAAAAGTTTTAAATATACCTGAGCAATATGAGGTTGAATGCATGATAGCAATTGGTTATCCTGCTGAAGAGAAAAGGCTTTATTCTGAAGAGGATTTACTATATAACAAGTTGCATTATAACTATTTTTAAACTAACTGATTGAATACTGATTCTTTCAAAAAGACATACTATTTCCAGGATTAAATCTTTTTATAGGACTTAAAACTGGAGGCAAACAATATGAATGAAAATACCGAACTGCTAAACTATATTTACCAAAACTCCCAGATGGGTGTCCATACAATTGGTCAACTGATAGACATTACTGAAGATGAAGAATTCAAAAAACATTTAGAGTCTCAGTATAAGGAATATAAAGAAATCCATGATGCTGCTCGTGAATTGCTTAATAAACATGGATATGATGAAAAAGGAATAGGTACATTTGATAAGATTAAAACTTATCTGATGATCAATATGCAGACCCTGACTGATAAATCTACATCACACATTGCTGAAATGCTTATAATCGGGAGCAATATGGGGGTAATTAATGCTGTTAAGAATATAAAAAAATATCAGAATGCTGAACCGGACATAATTAATCTTATGAAAAGACTGCTTGAGTTTGAAGAAAATAATATACAGCAGTTAAAAGAATTTCTTGCGTAAACTTTAGTAATACAGAAAGAGTGTGGAAGAGTGGCAGAGGGGTGCGGATAAGATGAGGCCTCTCTGCCACATAACTTATTCTTGGGACATTTTATACTTTCCTATTACCAAAGCTACAGCATAGAAAGCTAAAGCAAAACCAAGCTGCACAAGCATATTTGAAAAAACAGGCTTAAGATGTAAGAAGTCAAACTTAGTTAATTCCGCAATGCGGTTGTTTGCGTCAACATACCAATAGGTTGGCGTAAAGCTGGCTATTTTAAGAACTGTATCATCCAAAAATTCCTGAGGTACGAAAACTCCGCTGATAAAGCTTGTTCCAAGAGTAACAACATTACTGATTGCAGGCACTGCTCCACGGCTTTTTAATAAGTTGCCGATCAAGAAGCTTATACTTGAGCTGCAGATGGCGAAAATAAAGGAGTTAATAATGAAGTAGACTGTGTTTATATTAAAGCTGCCCTTAAAGTTAAGAAGGATACAGAATGTAATAATTATAGCCCATGAAATAAATGTAAACAATAGAGTTGCAAGTATAAATTGTAAATTAACACTTTTTGTACTCAAAGGTGAGCAGGCATTTCTACTTTTTAAATCATGATTATTGATAACCAGCATCAGATAGCTCATACCCAATATAAGAACAGATAGCAGTGTATAGGACAGGTAATTAAAAAAGTAATGTATATTAGTGCTTTTTTCAATATCAATGCCGCTTGTTTGCATTTCAATGGCAGTACCCATGGCCAAATCAACCTGGAGATACCGGACTAGGGCTTCCTCCGAAATGTTATCCATGTGCTTTATATAAAGACTTGCGGTATTGAGGTATTTATTAATTGTCAAATCAATATAAGTGTTGTCAATGGAGTTGGGTATGGTTATTTTCTCTAATTGTACATTTTCTCCATTCATGAACTTTTCGGTGAAACCTTCGGGTATACGAAGAATATATGAAACTGTCCTGAAAAACAAAGCATCCTGAAGTGCTTCAGTTTCATCCGGTATATCTATAAAATTTGAGACTTTTTCCAGTTCATTTTTAAGACCTTCTACTAACGGACTGCTGTCTTCACTGATAAAAGCAATATTGCTCTTTGCAGGAGTAAAGCTGCTGATTTTATTTTGTTCACTTGCAGTCGATGAAGATATTATCAGTGATATTCCAATAAATATAATCAGGTAAATTACCATAGAAGGTATATTCTTTTTCAATATTTTCAAACAAAGTTTAAAGACTTGCATATTTCCTCCTCCTTATAATTAAATAAGTCCCCAGGCAAAATAAGAAGGTAATAATAGTGAGGATTCCCATGTTAAGAATATACCTGAATAAAGTGTCATAGTAGTAAAGGCTGTAGAAGGCATCTGTAAGCAGGTTAACAGGGTTCAGGTATGAAAGGAGTGGCGCTTTCCGGGCAATAGTATATTTAATACTATGCTGCATCATCCCTGCCAAAAAGGAACAGGTCATGCTTATACCAATCAAAACAGCCACTTTAACATTTTCAGACTTTTTGACTATGGCACTTATTACCGTACCAAAGGAAACACCGGCAATAGAACCTAAAAATGTAGTTAATAGAACTAAATTGGTTTTTTGACCGAAGTCAACCTTGAGGACAAAGTATAAATATGCCAGTAATATAAGCATTTCTGTAAAATGCACCAGTAATGATACGCCCATACTGTATATAAATGTCTTTAATTTGTGTACAGGTGCAATATTTATTCTTGCCGCAAGCGGTGAAATATCAGCCTGAATACGTGCTACTTCCTGCATTCCCCAGAATCCTCCATAAAAACATGCCATAGCAATTAAAGAATAAAAATATGTGAGTACAATATCAGGTTCTGCGCTTGAGGCTGAAATTTCTTTAATAAACTGAGTATATTCCCCCTGAGTACCCAGGTCTTTTATAATATCCTGTTGTTTTGCCGTATCTGCAGTGTTATTCTTAATTAATGTGTTAACAGTGGACAGGGTTTGAATATAATAGTCAATAAATGACTTTATTATATTCTGGTCAAAGCCTGACTTGTTAACTACCAGTTTTATAGGCGATTCAACAATTATATATCCGGCAATTTTATTGTCGTTTAGCATTTTTTCAGCTTCACTTTTGGTGACTATATTAAGGTTGAACAATCTGTCATTGCCTTTTGACACCTGTTCCAAAGCCAGCCTGAAAGATTGGTCCTTCTGATAATTGATATCATCTACAACGGCTATATCTATAGCTTTAAAGGCTTCACTGCTGTTAATATTTGAGAGAGCCATATTAAAAAGTGTAGCCAGTATTATTGGAAACATAAGTGTCCAGAACAATGTTACCCGGTCACGCAAGAGACATTTAAGTTTATATATGATTATATGGGTAACCATTTTAATAATCCTCCTTAATCTCTTAATTCTTTTCCTGTAATCTCAAGGAATACATCATTCAGGGTCGGCAGCTCAGAGTATATTTTACCAAATTGTATTTTTTCGCTTTTTATAAACTCCAGAACATTTTCCAGGTTATTTTTGCCTTTGCTTGATTTGATTTCAATCATATCTTCTTTATAATCAACAGAGACAATGTTAGGTAATTTACGAAGTTTATCCAGTTGTTCCCGTGAAACTCCATAGGTTTCTACAGTTATTTTTTCTCCAAGGGTGATCATTGATTTAAGCTCTTCTTTAGTTCCGGTTGCGATTGCCTTGCCTTTATCTATGATCATGATTCTGCTGCAAATACGCTCTACCTCTTCCATGTAATGGGAAGTATATACTATTGTAGCTCCTTGCCGGTTCAGCTCAAGGATTCCCTCTAAAATTTTGTTCCGGCTCTGAGGATCTACTGCAACGGTTGGTTCATCCATAATAATCAGTTTTGGTTTATGGGCAATACCACAAGCTATATTAAGTCTTCTAAGCAGTCCCCCGCTAAGCTTTTTTGGATAGAATTTTTTAAAATCACCTAGCCCTACAAAATCAATGGCTTCATCAACAAGCTTCTTTTTTAAATTTCTGTCCTTAACATACAATCCGCAAAAATAGTCTATATTCTCGTATACAGTTAGCTCATCATATACTGCAACATTTTGCATGACAATTCCAATGTCACGTTTTATATGGTAAGCATCCGGTTTCATTGGTTGATTGAATATTTCTACTTCTCCTTTGTCGTATTTAAGCAACGAAAGTATACAATTAATTGCTGTTGTTTTTCCTGAGCCGTTTGGACCAAGCAAACCGAAGATTTCCCCTTCTTTAACAGACAGGGAAAGGTGATCTAACGCAATTAGGTCGCCGTACCTTTTGACAAGATTGTTTACTTTAATTACCATCCCAAATACCTCCGATAAATATCTGAATTTATTCGATTACTTTTAGCGAACGCTTATCCTTGGAAGATTAAATTATTATATTATTCTTAAATAATAATGTTATCTCTTATATATAATGGTAATATGATTGGATAAATTTTTTAAGTGCCGTCAGTCACTTCCTGATATGACAAATGTCACAAGAAAAGGAGTTAGGTTTGGATTATTCACATATTTATGAGGATGAATACTTTGCTTACTTTAGGAGTTCCAGATCACCTGAAACGGTTTTGACTTTAATGCTATTTTTAGAACTAACTACTGTTCCCTCTAAGGAGTTCTTCTTAACGGTTCCTTTTACAGAAATCGGAAAGTCGCTGCTGACCTCTCCAGAGGTTGAAGTGAAAGAAAGATGGAACTCAGATCCCTCAGGGAGCTTTATTTTTGAATCCCCGGAGGTTGTTTCAATATTAACACCTTGCCAGATAACAATTTCCTATAATAAACAGCTTCTGTTTATTATATTAAATCTCTTTTTTATCTTCCGTGGATAAATTATCCAGTGACCAGCCCAGGATACTTAAAAAATCATTCTTGGTCATGTCATACTATCATTCTTTACAATTAGAATAAATACGTTACAAGCAATGGGTACATAATTAAAAGTAAAGAAAGGTTGCAAGGGAATATGTACAATAAGTGCTACTGCCATTGACACAATTATACCATAAATATACAATAGGTTTAATTATCTAGCTTCAAATTGGAAAGAGGTGGAGATTTGAAGAGCTCAAGAGATCTGTACATTAAGAGAAAAGACACATATAACCGGCTGATTGAAAAGCAAACAAAGGCTTCTAACTGCTTAAGCAACCTACGGCTTTTTACTATTGCTGCAGGCATTGCTGCAGCAGTATTCCTATATATAAAACATTATTACATTTTACTGGCAGCTACTGTTATGGTTACGCTGATTTTATTTTTATATTTGATAGTTATACATGAAAAACTCACAAAAAATATAGAGTATGCTACTCTCATATTGAAAATTAATGAAGATTCTATAAAACGCTGTGATGGAAAATGGAATACATACCAGGATGATGGCAGTGAATTCAAAGATGAAAATCATTATTTTTCTTTCGACCTTGATATTTTCGGAGAAAATTCTCTTTTCCAGTGGATAAATACCGCTAAGACTTATACCGGACGTAATATTTTGGCGCGGCTTTTAACACAGCATCCAGACAATCTGGCAGATATTGTGAAAAGACAAAAAGCTGTAAAAGGGTTGGCCGGAAAGATTGGCTGGAGACAACGGTTTTTAGCAGAAGGGCTTGTGTCTGCTAAGGGCATGCATAACCCGGAAGACCTGATTGCATGGGTAAATAATGGTGATCCTTACTTTAAAAAGACCTGCATTGTATTCCTGACAAGGCTTCTGCCTGCAATTACAGTGTTTTCATTATTGCTTGCATCAATAGGCAGTATATCTTATTACATACCGGTTACCGGGTTGATTATACAATTTATATTATTATTTATAAAAAGAAGAGAGCGCGAAGAAATTTACCGGTTAGCAAAAAAATATAAAGAAGACATAAGCGTTTACTATCATATGATTAAAATGATTGAAAGACAAAAATTCAGTGCTGAATATTTAAATGAACTTAAGGAAAGTATGCGTAATAAGGAAGGACAGACTGCCTGGCAACAGGTAAACAAGCTTTTTAAAATAGTTGATTCCCTGGAGGACCGCAATAATTTTTTCTATTTCATTTTTAATACACTATTTCTTTGGGATTATCAAAATTTAATTGCATTAGAGAAATGGAAGGGAAATTCAGGGATGTTCTTAAAAAACTGGATCGATGCAATTGGAAATGTTGAGTCTTTAGCAAGTTTGTCGATTATTGGATTTGACAATCCTGAATGGGCTATGCCGGAGCTTATATCTTCCCAGGAGTGTATTTTCGAAGCCGAAAGTTTGGGGCATCCTCTTATTACACATCAAAGAGTAAATAATAATCTGAAAATTTTGCCGCCAGTTCATACACTTTTGATTACAGGTTCAAACATGTCTGGCAAAAGCACTCTTTTGAGGGCTGCAGGAATCAACCTGGCACTTGCATATGCAGGAGCACCTGTTTGTGCTCAATATTTTCGTGTTTCTTTGATGAAAATTTATACATGTATGCGAATCAATGACAATTTGAGTAAAAATATATCTTCTTTTTATGCAGAACTGTTACGTATAAAAACAATTGTTCTTAAAGCATCAGAAGGAGAACCGGTATTTTTCCTGCTGGATGAGATTTTTAAAGGCACAAATTCAAGAGACAGGCATTTTGGGGCAAAAGTTCTGATAAAGAAGCTTTGCGCTACAAGATCCATCGGAATGGTATCCACTGATGATCTTGAACTATGCATTCTGGAAAAAGAAAACAGAGCAGTGAGAAATTATCATTTTCAGGAGTATTATAAGGACGGGAAGATCTGTTTTGACTACAAGCTTCGCCCTGGTGCCTCCACTACTCAAAATGCAATATATTTGATGAAATTAGCAGGAATTGACGTAGATGAGGAGAATAAATAGGGAACAAGAGGCCTCTTAATTCCTGGTTTAACTCCGGGCGAAGCGGGTTTGCTTTAAACTACTGGAAAAAGTATGCGTGACATATAGATTATTAGAGATAGAGTAATAGTACATGCAATAGTTGAGATTAATACCACCTGGGAAGCAAACTCAGGACAGTTATCGTATTCCACTGCAATTAAAGCTGTATTAACAGCGGTAGGTACTGATGCTGATACCAGAAAAGCCTGGGCAATAACTCCCTTGAGCGAAAGTGCATAGATAATAAACAATGCAAATAAAGGCCCCCCAATTAAACGAAACAGAACCGACAGAATAACCTCTGGCTTTATAGAATAAAATTTAGTTCGGGCAATTTGAATACCCAGAATTAAAAGAGCAGTAGGGACAAGAGCATTTCTTAAATGTACTAATGCCGGCCAGACAGGCAATTTTGTCATATCAAAAGGAAAGAGTTTTAATATTAAAGCCATAGATATTACATATATGGCAGGCATGTGCAATATTTTGCGGACTGATTCCTGCCATTTCATACTGGCGGATCCTGCGTTGTAAAAACCCAGTGTATTTGTCAGAATATTTTGAACCACCAGTACCATTATCTGTGAAGTTAATGCAAGATTAAGATAAGGAGTTTCACCGTCAACAATATAAGGTTTATTGCTGAAAATTAAGGTTATCAGCGGTATTCCAATGTTTCCGCTGTTATAAAAAATGATTGAATTAATGAAGGCATTTTTCATCTTTTTATCGAAATGACGGAAATGAGATATGACAGAGGCAGATGTGTAATTCAGTATCATCAGAATTAATGCAGCTACCAGAACTTTCAGCATATCAAGGGGAATGGGAGTACTATACAGGTATACGAAGGTAAAAGAAGGAACCAGGACATAAAAATTTATTTTGGTCAATGTTCCGATATCCATAGAGAATTTTTTTGCAAGTATAAAACCCAAACCAACCAGTAAAAAAATAGGTAGAATATTATTTGTAAATATATGTAACATTATTTCCATATGTTATCCGCCCCATTTTTTAAGACATTAATGCCATATTTTTTTATGATAACATAATATAGTGATATTGCAAGTAGCCTGATAAATGTGTTTGTGCTGACATGAAAAATATGGTAAAATAAAGCAAACTCGCTTCGCTCGGGGATTCACTGGAGGTCTTGCAATCTCCCACTGAACAAGGTTGTTATTATAATTTGCATCAATTCAGCTCCTGCATATAGAAGCGAGCGACTTCTTGATACTTGGTTAAAATATTGATGTATTGATGGGATTAAACCTATATGATTAATTATGCAAATTTAATCTATAAAATAATAATATTTTTTTGTTGTATTGCTGTTTTTATCTGCCAGGCTGATTTTAATATAAGTGTAACAACAGTACTTATGGCAACAATTTTCAGCGGATTTCTGGGTTACTTTGAAGGAGTTATACTTAGAATCGGATTATCATTGGGATTTATAATATTATGCTGCTTTGTTCCCGAGTTGACAATTTTTCTACCTCTGATTGTTTATGATGTATTTCTATGTGAATATCAATATATTTTAATCTTAGGGATAATTCCCTTAGCGGTTTTTTCCCAAAATGTTTCTTTGCAGCATTTTTCTATTGTATTGATTTTACTGGTACTTTGTTTATTAATCAAATACCTTGCAAAAATGGGATTTGACTTACAAATCAGATTTAACCAACTCCGGGATGAAACCCGGGAGATGTCTATTCGGCTTAAAAAACAAAACAGAGACCTGATAGAAAAACAGGATAACGAGATTTATTTAGCTGCAATAAATGAGCGAAACCGGATAGCGCGGGAAATCCATGATAATGTTGGACATTTGCTTTCAAGTGCTATTTTGCAGTCTGCCGCCCTTCTAACTATAAATAAAGATGAAAAAGTAAAAGAACATCTGAATACTTTGAATGAGACCTTGTCCCAGGCTATGAACAGTATAAGAAACAGTGTCCATGAATTGTATGATGAATCAATTGATTTGAATGCAAGAATTGAAGAACTGATCAGAAAATTTGATTTTTGTGAATTGACCTATGAATATGATATAAGCAGCAATCCGGGCAGATCCCTGAAATATGCTTTTATTTCCATTGTAAAAGAGGCTTTATCCAATATAATGAAACATTCCAATGCAACCCATGTATATATTACATTCCGAGAACATCCCGGATTTTATCAGCTCATCATAAAAGATAACGGCATTGTAAAAAGATGGAGCAGGGATGAGGGATTGGGAATTAATAACATGATTGAAAGAGTGGAATCATTTAAAGGTAATATAAATATTAAGACGGAAAATGGTTTTGAGATATTTATCTCTATTCCTAAGGAGGTATAAAAAACGTGAGAGTGTTGGTTGTGGATGATGATAAACTGGTAACTGCATCACTAAAGACCATATTGGAGGCAGATAATGATATTGAAGTAGTTGGAACAGGAAATAGCGGAAAACAGGCAGTTGATATGTATTTTGCTTTAAAACCTGATGTATTGCTGATGGATATCAGAATGAACGGTATGACGGGAATAGAGGCTGCCGAAACTATAATTGATAGGGATAATAAAGCTAGAATACTTTTTCTGACAACTTTTTCGGATGATGAGTATATAGTGAAAGCTTTTCGTATAGGCGCTAAAGGATATATTCTAAAGCAGAATTTTGAAAGTATAAATTCATCGGTAAAAGCGGTTTATATGGGACAAAGAGTATTTGGTGATGAAATTATTACAAAAATACCCATACTGCTAAATGACAGTGCCGAAAAAGATACAGGTAAATCCAGAATGAATAATTTTAATTTAAGCCAAAGAGAAATTGAGATAATCACACAAGTAGCAAACGGATTATCAAACAGGGAGATTTCTGAAATGCTTTTCTTAAGTGAAGGAACTGTACGAAACTATATAAGTGCCATACTGGAAAAGCTTAACTTAAGGGACAGAACCCAGCTGGCAATTTTTTATTACAAAAATTTATAACCATTGAACTATTGTAGTTAAAAATTTAACAAAAAAGATTGACAAAAATTTATCAATATGCTAATATGATATTGAACAGGATAGTACAACTGTTAATCGTACATCTAAGTGTGTCCTGCTAATTTTCACTATAACAAGAGTAATTGGGGAAGCACCCTAATGAAATTGATGATATAGATCATATAGATCAAAATATTATTGAATGACGGACCACAAGATTGACAACAGAGCAGACAACAAAACGTACAACAAGCGGACAGCAAAAGGATGGATAAAATAAAGACAACAAGATTAACTACTGGATCGACAGTAAAACAGACAGAATGAGAGACATAATGATGGACAAAATGCATAAAATTAATAGC
This sequence comes from Clostridiaceae bacterium, assembly GCA_012840395.1. Taxonomy (NCBI): domain Bacteria; kingdom Bacillati; phylum Bacillota; class Clostridia; order Eubacteriales; family Clostridiaceae; species Clostridiaceae bacterium. The sequence continues at coordinate 33,541 of DULL01000021.1, forward strand.
ACAACTAATTGTTGCTCCTGTTGTGCAAATAATTTTAAATTATTTGCACAACAGGAGCTTTCTTTTTGAATAGGCCATAAATTCAAATATTACCAACTTGTTTTATATTTTTGCTTTATATTTCAAATGGAACTTTTTAATTTCACATAAGTCTATATTCATATACGCGTATACCGAAATAACATTTTAGGCTGAAGGAGAGTTGATATGAAGTTGGTTTTTAACAAGATTTTTTTTAAAAAGATTATTCCTGCAGTTATATTAATTATTGCCATAACAGTTTCTGCGGCAGGAATGATAACGGGGTGTGCAGCCAGGGATAATCAAAAAGAAACAGGAACCAATATAGAGGATTCAACAGATAATTCATCGGAAAAACAAAATACTATTGAAAATAATGATAATGAACAAGATGATAAAGAAAATAAAATAATGGAAGAGTATAGGGGTTTGTTTTCAGGCAATTTTTCAATAAAGGAAATTGTAGAATTTATAGATAAAAATATTTCTCTTGTTTCGGATGAAAATGCAACTTTAATGGTTGATGAATTTGAGAAAATGCAGAAAGAATACCTGTCTGAACTGGAAGAGAAATATAATAATGCTACAATACAAGAAGAGTTGGGCAAAAAATATTTATCTGATTTTGACATTAGTAAAATAAACAAGATTGATGGCATTGAAAATGTTGGGTTAAGAGAGTTGTTAACTGAAACATTGGAAAGCGGGTATAAAGTAGAGACAGCAGAAGGGATGTTCTTTCCTGTCATAAACTATGAGTTTTATAAAAAATACAGTGATTATGTAACTTCCGACATCAAGGAATACATTGATATAATGGCGATTGAATCCAGTAATCCTCCTGCAAAGGATGCAGCTCTTGTAATTAGTTGGGAAGAAATACTGAACCGGGCATTAACCCAGGAGAAGTTCATAATCAAAAATGAAAGCTCAATAAGAATTCAGGATATAAAAAACTTATATAATAAATATATGACATTTACCTTATTTGGCTTAAATAACACACCTTTGTTCACCTATGATACAAAGGCCATGGATCCTGAAGCAAAAGAAGTTTATTTAAGGGCAGTAGAAAAGGTAGAAGAAAGCAATTTCTTAAAAACATTAAAGGAGTATGTGGAATTACTAAAGAAGAATAATTATAAGTTAACTGATGAAGTTGAACAGTTCAGGAAAGGTATTCTGTAGAAAAAGAGAATTGGGATGAATGTAATAAGCCAGGTCTGGAATAATTGAACCAGCCTGGCTTATTATAATTCGCAGAAGCAGTACAATAGCGGAAAAATAATATCAAAAACTGATAGTAAAAAATAATATCTAAAAAATTCAACTAAAAAAACTTGATTAAAATCAAGTTTTTTTAGTTGAAAATAGGCTAACCTATAATCAATAAGAGATACTAAGAATTAATAAAAGTAAATTAAAAAAGTTGAATTAATAATTAATAAAGAAATAGGGAGTGAAAAAACATGGCAAGAGCAGAATTTCAGTTAGAACCTTTGACCTGTCCGTCCTGTGCTAAAAAAATTGAAACTGTTTTGAGTAATACAAAAGGAATTGAATCAGCAAAAGTATTATTTAGCTCAAGTAAGGTGAAAGCAGAATTTGATGAATCGCAGATTGATGTAGAACAAATAAAGAAAACAATAGATAACTTAGGTTTTGAAGTATTATCCTCAAAAATGTCCTGATCAGTTTTTAGTTATTTTATTTGAGAGGTGGTTTAGAAGTTATCTTACAAAGATTTTTCTTTCGGATAATTTCTGAACCTTTTTTTTAATCAATGTTATTTTCTATAAATAATTATGATTATTTTTAAAAGCTTCGGAGGAATAAACAATGCGAAAGATATTATTTGTATTAGAGCAGTTAGAATGCCCCAGCTGTTATAAAAGGATAGAAGATTGTCTTGGTAAACAAAGCGGTATTATTTCAGTAACAGTATTACCTGCTCTTGGCAGAATAAGAACGGAATATGATGAAACAGAAATAAACGAAGAACAACTGGAAAGTCTTATATATAATTTGGGATATGTAATAGAAGCTAAGAAAAAGCTTGAAAATGGAGAATTAAGGGTTTTAAAGCGTGAGAGTTAAAAGTCAGAGGAGAATTAAGGATAGAATTACGGTGTAAGAAATAATAAGCAGGAGATCAAAACTGTAAGCTGAATTATAAAAGGATGTGATATAAAATGTTAAAATATATTAATAAACATAAAAATCATATTACTTTATTTTCAGGAATATTCATTGCTGCAGGTTTTGCGCTTTCCTTTACAGGTAATATATATTTGAAAGATATTTTTTTAATAATAGCAACAATAGCTGCCGGAACACCTATTGCAATAAAAGCCTTCCAGGCCCTTCGCATGAGGGCATTCAGCATTGAGTTATTGGTAACTATAGCAGTAATCGGGGCTTTGTATCTTCGTGAGTATACCGAGTCTTCCGTAGTAGGTTTTCTCTTTTTGTTCGGAGATTATCTTGAAGCCCGCACGCTGGAAAAAACGCGTTCTTCGCTTAAAACATTAATAGATATGGCTCCGCAGGAAGCAATAGTTATTCGAGAAGGTCAAACAATAACTATTCCTGTTGAAGAAGTAGTAAAAGGTGATAGGGTAATTATCAAAGCAGGCGGAAAGGTACCTGTGGATGGTAAAATAGTATCGGGTAGGGCTTTATTGAATGAAGCCGCTGTTACAGGCGAATCTGTGCCTGTTTCAAAAAGTGTTGATGATAAAGTTTTTAGTGGTACAATTGTAGATAACGGTTATATAGAAATTATCGCTGAAAAAGTTGGGGATGACACTACTTTTGCCAGAATAATTGAACTTGTGGAAGAAGCACAGGAATCTAAAACAAAAACTGAAAAATTCCTGGATAAATTTGCAAATATCTATACACCGTCGATTGTTGTATTGTCAATCCTGGTATATATTATTACGAGAAATCTCCATATTGCAATTACTTTTCTTGTGGTTGCCTGCCCTGGCGCCCTGGTAATAGGTGCTCCTGTATCTAATGTGGCTGGAATAGGAAATGGCGCAAGAAATGGTGTTCTAATTAAGGGCGGGGAAGTTATGGACAGATTATCCAGGGTTACTGCAGTTGTATTTGATAAAACCGGTACTTTAACAAAAGGAAAGCCTGAAGTTACTGAAATAAAAGTTTTTAATAATATGAATGGAATTAGTATAGACCCAAATGAGTTGTTAAGGTTGGCTGCTGAAGTTGAAACAATTTCTGAACATCATTTAGGCCATACAATTGTTAAAGAAGCAGAGGCAAGGAATTTAAACATCAAAGGTGAAGTGACGGAGGGGGAAATAATTAAGGGTAATGGTATTCGTGGAAAAGTCGGCAGCCATGTTATAACTATTGGAAACCGGAAGATGATGAATACTGAAAAAATAGCCATTCCGGATGAAGTGTCAGATTATGCGGTAAAGCAGGAGAAAGTAGGTAATACTGCAATATTTACAGCCATAGACGGAAAGGTTGCAGGAATAATATCAATAGCCGACCAAATCCGGGAAGATGCCAATTTAGCTTTGTCAGAATTGAGGAGAAACGGTGTTAAAAGAATTATCATGCTCACAGGAGATAACAGGCACACTGCTGAACTAGTTGCAAAACAACTTGGCTTATATGAATTCCATGCAGAATTATTGCCTGAAGATAAAGTGGAGTTTATAAAGGAATTGAAGAAAGAAGGGCATGTAGTGGCAATGGCGGGAGATGGAATAAATGATGCTCCTGCAATTGCTACAGCTGATATAGGTCTGGCCATGGGTGAAGGGGGTACGGATGTATCAATGGAGACTGCCGATGTAGTACTTATGGCCGATAAATTAATACAATTTTCCCATGCGTACTCTCTTTCAAAAGCTACCATAAGAAACATGAAACAGAATACATTTTTTGCCGTGGCAATTGTATTTATACTGCTGGCGGGAGTATTATCAGAGAATGTCCACCTGGCGTCAGGTATGTTTATTCACGAAGCCAGTGTATTGGCGGTAATACTGAATGCCATGCGGTTAATAGGATTTAACAGCAAGGGCAGAAAGGGGAGGAATACAGTTGCATAAATCATGTATAACTCTGGTACCAATATTTAACCATTTGGAAGCTGAACAAATGGATGAGATTATGAAAACGGTAAAATCACGCTCCTTTAAAAGAGGAGAACTGATTTATAGGGCCGGGGATCATTCAGATTCACTTTATATAGTAAACAGTGGAAAAATAAAGATTTACCGCCTCTCTGAATCAGGAAAGGAACAATTAGTACGTATTCTTAATCCGGGGGATTTTACGGGAGAATTGGCTTTGTTTAGTCAATCGGTTCATGAATCATATGCAGAAGCTATGGAGGACACCAAGATATGTATTATTACCCGTTCTGACTTGCAGGAATTTTTAATGAAATATCCCTCTATTTCATTGAAATTTCTTGCCGAATTTTCCAGGAGACTTGAAAAATCGGAAAAACAAACAGCCAGAGTTTCTACTGAAAAGGTTGAAACCCGGTTGGCTCTTTTTTTGGCTGAATGTGTTACCAGCAGTGAAGGTCCGATGGAATTTGTATTGCCAATGAGCAGAAAAGATCTTGCTTCTTATCTGGGTACCACTCCCGAAACTATAAGCAGGAAACTGGCTGAATTTGAGGACGCAGGATATATCAAACAAAAAAAAGGCAGGAAAATTGAAATTTTAGATTTAGACGGAATGTTGCTTGTTTAATAGTTAGCTGAATTTTGAAGAATGCTTCACTAAGAAGCAATAAGACAGCTACAATATTAAGCGAAACTAATACTAAATGAAAAACCAGCTACTATATAAAAAAGTAGCTGTTAAAAAACTTGCCAGGTAAGGATAAGATGATGTGTAACCAAATATATAATAATAAAAGTATCAAGAAAAAAGACAAAGCCAGGAATTTAATTAATGAGAGCCACAGGATTTTTAAATGCCCTGTATGCAGTTCTCCAATGTTTGTTAATGATTCTTATAGCCTGATATGTAAATCCAGGCATTGTTTTGATATATCAAAGAAAGGATATTTGAATTTATTAACTTCTATTAATTCAACTGTATATTCTAAAGAACTGTTTGAAGCAAGACATAAGGTTTGTGCGGCAGGCTTTTATGACCCGTTGATAAATATGCTTTCTGAAGCGGTTATAAATTACAAAAACTTGAATCATAAAGAACATATAAACATTCTGGATGCAGGATGTGGTGAAGGGTCACATATATGCGGTATTTTTAAAATAGTGCAGAGTGCGCAGAGAAAACAAAGCCAAAATATTCCGGAGATTGAAAGGTCTAAAAACATTTTTTTGGGTGTGGACATTTCCAAAGAAAGCATTAATATGGCAGCAGGAAATGATTCTGATATTATCTGGTGTGTCGCAGATTTAGCTAAACTACCCTTTCGGGACAAGTGCATTGATGTGTTGTTAAATATACTTTCCCCTGCTAATTATGGTGAATTCTACAGGATACTTAATGATGACGGGATTATTGTTAAAGTTGTTCCAGGACCTGAGTATCTTAGGGAGATTAGAGAAACAATTTATGATAAGAACGCCACTTATTCAAACAGCAGAGTAATTAAACATTTTAGGGAAAAACTGGATATAATAGATATACAAAATGTTAAATACAGATTCTATGTCAACGAAGAACTGCTTGAGCATTTTATTAAAATGACACCGTTAACCTGGGGAAAGAGTTCTGAAGATTTAAATGAAGTATTTAAAAAAGACATATCTCATATAACAGTAGATTTGGATGTAATATTTGGCAGTAAGAAAAATTGTATTTATAGTATTAAGACCAGCTAAAATCTTCAGAGGGAGTAAATACTCCCTCTGAAGCGTGGTTAATGACTTTATGAACTCTGTTTATCTTGGTAAAAGCCTAAGTTCCATCCAGTCAAAAGCTATCCAGTCATTGGGACCGGCAGTGGAAGTATTTTCTATTACTATACTATTGTTTCTTCTTATATTGGCAATATCGAAAGTCAGATCCCTCCAATTACTGAAAATGCCCCCTGCAGGTGTTCCGTGCTCAAGAGGTAATCTTCCATTATGCACCACGTTGCCGTTAACTGTAATTCTTGCAGAATAACGGTTAACCGGAACATTTGAATGATCATCTAAAACGGCACGTATTACTAATTGGGTTCTAAGATTTCCGGGGACGAACAGAAATGCAGGAGAATCGAAAGTCCAAACTCCCCGGTTCCCGGTATATAGGATATCGGCATTTCTGCTGGGATTTCCGTAGTTGGGGTATCCCGATAATTCTTTGAAAAGGACAATATTGGCTCTTACCGGGTTGTTGCTTAGTATGGGCGGTGGATCCCCGGCAGAGAGAGCTGCAGGATTTATATCATCCCCATAATCATCATTATAAATTCCAAATGGAACTTGCATTGGATTATATTGGGGCATAGGGATTAGCTGCTGATGGTATTGTTGTACTGGGCGAACGGGCGCCTGGTGTGTAAACATAATATTTGGATATTGGGGTCCAAATGGCCAATTTGTATAGGGCGATAACATAAATTCACCTCCTGATAGCATTATATACCTATAATATTCAGGATTATTGATTTATGTTACCTTATAAAAAATGTTCATAGCTCTTTATATCAAACACTTTGAACAATATCATTAATAATTAACTGGTAATGTTTATACTGTAAACTTGTTTTCTTTCTTTAAAGTATCTGTGGAATTTTGTCCATAAGCTGACTTGTATAGGCATTGGGATTTACAGTTTTTATGTTAACAACGCTTTTCCAAAATAGTTTAAGGCATAATTCTTTTCTCCAATGACAAAAGCTGTTTCTTAATATCAAGCCCTCCACCGTATCCAACCAAGGAACCGTCTGAACCAATAACACGGTGACAGGGTATTATTATTGCTATGGGGTTTCTGTTATTTGCCATACCGACAGCACGGCATGCTTTAGGTTTTCCAATCATCATGGCAATCTGCTTATAACTTCTTGTCTCACCATAAGGAATTGTCATGAGAGCATTCCATACAAGCTTTTGGAAGGGAGTGCCCATAGCTTGTATAGGAACATCAAAAACACGTCTTTTACCTGCAAAATATTCATTAAGCTGTTGAGCGGCACGACTGATTAATTCAGTAGGGCGGCATTCCCCAAATTCTTCTGTTATTCCGAAATTTACAGAGATAATGGCTTCATTGTTGCTTGCAATGGTTATTTTTCCTATGTCGGTATCATAAATATAATATGAAACGTCTGCCAGGCTGCTGTGATTTATTGAAGCTAATGATTTTTTACTTATCATAAATCCATCTCCTTAAAATATTACTGACATAGAAAATAAAATTGTATATGATTATACTCTCCTAAAAATGCCATCCATATTTTTTCTAAAGATAAGTATTAAGTATATTATATCATGAATATGTGAAAATTCATGATAAAAGGCTATATTATCGTTTGTGTCAAGTACTAGTGGGCAAATTTTTCATTTTTCCTTGTAGTAAGAATATGCCAGTACTTTTTTACCTGGTTTGATCTTACTTACCGCATTTATTCCACGGTTCCCTTGACAACGAGCCTCTATCGGCATGTATCCAGGCATCACTGGCACCACCCATCCTGAGCAAGCAGAAGAGCGTTGGAGTATGGGTGATGCCCGGTTAAGTAGCCTAACATGCCGCATACTCATTGTCAAGGGACTTTCGCGGCATAAATGCTACCTTACCTATATACCATTTCACTGAATACTTTAAGATCAAACATACTACGGATTGCTTTCCTACTATTTGTAGCCTTACAGTTTGAAAATGGTATTTGTCCTCGGTGTATTGGATATAATGATTTCTTAACTGCTTTCTTTACTGTCGCCTGGGTATTGCTAATAGTTTCTACAAAACGCTCTGTAAG
>DULL01000022.1 GCA_012840395.1 Clostridiaceae bacterium
CCCGTTCCCATCCCGAACACGGAAGTTAAGCTTCTCAGTGCCGATGATACTAGGCTGGAGACGGCCTGGGAAAGTAGGTCTCTGCCAGATTTATATCAAGACTCTATGCTTGTTGCATAGAGTCTTGTTTTTTTATCTAGTTTTATCTCAAATTGGGTAGTATATATAATAAATTGATTTTCTTTACAAAGTTTTATTTACATATTAAAATGAATTAAAGTCTTAATGGAAATAACAGAATTTAAAAGGAGTAAACAAAAATTTATATATAAATTAAGGGTGTGAAAATTTAGATGTTGGATAAGGAAGATCTAAAAAAAAGAATATATGAATTGAAAAAAGAGAGGGAAGCAGTTATTGTTGCCCATAACTATCAGGTGGATGACGTTCAGGAAATAGCGGATATGGTTGGCGATTCATTTGCCTTGAGTAAATATTGTGCCGGCAGTACCGCAAAAGTAATAGTATTTTGCGGAGTACACTTCATGGCTGAAAGCGCTAAGATTTTATCTCCTGAAAAAACCGTACTGTTGCCAGAGATTGACGCTGGTTGTCCAATGGCAGATATGGTGACAGCAGATGAGTTGCGGGAAAAAAAGAAATTATATCCCAACGCCGCAGTTGTATGTTACATCAATTCATCAGCTGAAGTAAAGGCTGAGAGTGATGTATGTTGTACATCATCAAATGCTGTTAAGATAGTTAAGGCCGTTAAAGAAGAAGAAATAATTTTTGTTCCTGACAAGAATTTAGGCTGCTATATTTCAAAAATAGTACCTGAAAAGAAAATAGTTTTATGGGAAGGTTTTTGTGTCACTCATAACAGGGCTAAAGTTGATGACGTTAAGAAGGCCAGGTTGGCACACCCGGATGCTATTTTACTTGTTCATCCTGAATGCAGCCCGGAAGTGGTGGAAATGGCTGACTTTGTTGGAAGCACAAAGCAAATAATTGATTATGCTAAAAATAGCCACCACAAAAAATTTATTATTGGAACTGAGATGGGTGTATTATATAATCTTAAGAATAGTAATCCTGATAAAACCTTTTATTTATTATCTCCGGGCTTCATTTGCCCAAATATGAAAAAGACAAGTCTTTTAAGTGTTTACAATGCATTGTCAGAAAATAAATACAAGATTGAACTTAATGAGAATATTAGACAAAAAGCTGAAAAAGCACTTGCAAGAATGCTCGAATTGTCTCAATAGTAATTAGTCTCAATTTATTAATTGAAAGAAGGTCTAAAATTTGCATAGGTATTTAATAGATTTTGACATTAATAAAATTGACAAAGAATATCACGACATTATTATAATAGGAAGTGGTATTGCAGGAGTATACACCGCACTGGAAACTCCTCAGGAGTATAATATTGCCATATTAACTAAAGAGACTTTGGATATAAGCAATTCTGTGCTTGCTCAAGGAGGAATTGCGGTTTCTCTTGATAAAGAAGATTCTCCACAATTGCATTTTCAAGATACCATATATGCAGGAGCAGGTTTATGTAATGAAGAAAGTGTCTGGGTTCTTGTAAATGAAGCAGAATCAAACATAAAAAACCTTCTAAAATTTGGTGTCAATTTTGACAAGATTGAACATGGAGAACTGGCTTTAACCAGGGAAGGAGCTCATAGTAAAAACAGAATCATTCATGTAGGCGATTCAACAGGAAAAGAAGTGTGTGATAAACTCATTTCAGTAGTAAAAACCAGAAAAAATATTAACATCATGGAAAGAACCTTTGTTCTGGATATATTAACCGAAGATGGAGTTTGTAAAGGAGTAATTGCCTATGAGGAAGATTCTGACAAGTTTAAGCTATATCTTTCGAATATAGTTATATGTGCTACAGGAGGATACGGCCAGTTATATGCTAACACTACAAATCCCGAGGTTGCCACAGGGGATGGGGCAGCTCTTGCTTACAGAGCCGGAGCAGCTTTGTCAGATTTGGAATTTATTCAATTCCATCCAACAGTACTTTATCACCCTGAAAATAAAAGTTTCCTTATATCAGAGGCAGTGCGTGGAGAGGGAGCTATCCTTCTTAATGTTAATAAAGAAAGATTTATGCCCAAATATCACCCTCTGAAAGAACTTGCACCCAGGGATGTAGTTTCAAGAGCAATATTTAAGGAAATGCAAAGGACAAACTCTGATCATGTTTATCTTGATATTACATTTAAAAGCAAAGAGTATCTCCAACGCAGGTTCCCCAATATATATAAAACTTGCATTAGTTATGGCATTGATATTTCGACTGATTACATACCAGTGGCTCCAGCAGAACATTACTGCATGGGAGGTATAGTCACGGATGTACACGGGAGGACAAATATTCGAGGATTCTACGCATGTGGAGAGGTTGCATCTAACGGAATACATGGTGCCAACAGGCTGGCAAGTAATTCTTTGCTTGAAGGTTTGGTATTTGGAAGGAAGATCAGTATTGAAATAAGCAGGTTGTTGGAAAATAAAGAAAATAAGAAGGTTGATTTTTCAGGAGGATATACTACTGATAGGACTTTAAATGCTTCCGATATTAAAATCAATAGTGTTGAAATTAAGAAAGAAATTCAAGCATTAATGACAAACTATGTTGGTATTGTGAGAGATAAGGAAGGGCTTATGTATGCGGAAAAAAGGATTAAGGAATATAGTGAATTGGTTAAAAATATGAAGAATATGAGTATGGCGGATTTTGAACTACAGAATATATTACTTTTATCAAAGCTTGTAGTTGAGTCTGCACTTGAGCGTGAAGAAAGCAGAGGAGCTCATTTTAGGTCAGATTTTGATAAAACTGATGATATCAATTGGAAGAAACATATAATAAAAATAAATCATAATAGAAAGATAGAGTAAGTAATAAAATATGCAATTTAAGATGGAGAGGTTAATTATGTTTAATGACATATATTTAGATGAATTATTAATTTCTTATTTGAAAGAGGACATGCCCTCAGGAGATATAACCACTGATAGTATAATTGATAGTTCCTCAGTTTCTAAGGGAAGATTTATTTCTAAAGATGAAGGTATAATAGCAGGACTTTATGTAGCTAAGAGAGTCTTTCAAATACTGGATCCGGAAACTATATTTTTAAATAAAGTTTCTGACGGTGACCAGGTTAAAAAGGGACAAGTTATTGCAGAGATAGAAGGAAATACTTCGGCGCTGTTAAAAGGAGAGAGGGTAGCGTTAAATTTACTCCAGCATTTATCTGGTGTTGCAACAACAACATATAGTTTTTCAAAAAAGATAGAAGGTTTTCCCTGCAGAATTGCTGATACAAGAAAAACTACACCTGGACTCAGACTCCTGGAAAAGTATGCTGTAAGAGTGGGAGGAGGAAGTAATCATAGAATTTCCCTGTCTGATGGTGTATTGATTAAAGACAATCATATAAAGGCTGCTGGAGGAATTAAAAAAGCTGTGGAGCTTGCAAGAAAGAAAATACCACATACAATAAAAATTGAAGTAGAAACTGAGACAATTGAAGAAGTACTTGAAGCTCTTGATGCAGGGGCAGATATAATAATGCTTGATAACATGAGCATTCCTATGATGAGAGAAGCTGTTGAAATTATCAACAAAAGAGCTTTGGTTGAAGCCTCAGGAAATGTTAATATAAACAATGTTCAGGAAATTGCCAGGGTAGGAGTAGATATTATTTCTGTTGGTGCGATTACTCATTCTGTTAAAGCCCTTGATATAAGCCTTAAATTCAATTAATTATAAGAATAATATTTGATAAAACGATAAGCCATTATGTTGTAATTACAACCTGTGGATAAATTTTTAAATTATCCACAGGTTATTGCATATTTTTTGGATTACATAATTTTATAATCGTAAACGCCCTGATATTAGCGGGTTTGAACAATAATACTTATCCAAAAGTTATCAACATGCCTGTGAATAACTGTGGAAAATTACGGTGAAATTATTCTGGGATAAGGCAAAGAGCTTGTTAACATTTTATAAATCATTTCAAAAACCTTTTTATTGCTAAGTATTGCTTTATGATTCCAGGCTTCTATAATTGAACCGTTTAGCAAGTTATCCACAGTTATTCTGTTCTTACCGATATTAAATATATGAGTCTTAATTCCCCATTCTCCAAGACTTGCACTTTCTAAATTTACAACTTCGTCAAATTCACTTACGATATTACCTACCTGTATAGTACTGTTAAGACCTTTATTTATCATTTGAGGCAAGATTTCAGAAAGAATGGTGCTGCCAGGAGAAAGGTCACGAATACCTTTATCCTGAAAATAGTTGGAACCAAGTGCTGCCAGTGCAGAGCCTTTTTGAGGAACTGCTATGAATATTATTTTTCCTACATCATTACGCTGTATATAACTACTATGGGAAGTATAATATCTTGCTACCAATCCGCCCATACTATGAGCTATTAAATTAAATTTGTTGATTTGTATACCCTTTTGCAAAAAATCGTTTTTTATCTGATCAAGAGTAATACCTAGTTTTTCAGCACCTGCTTCAATGCCTTCTTCAGATTCATAATTAAATAATATTCCTGGAATTCCTTTTTCATTAAGGTATTCTTTTAAGTTTTCAAAAATAGTACTATTTTCCTGATAACCATGAATATAAACTACGGGTGAGTGAACTAACTGAATTTTTAAAGAAGAAAAAATGTTAGTCTTGCTTAATGAACCTTTCAATGCAGTCAAGTCCAAATTAGTGTGTAAATTACCTCGGTTGTTAAACGGTAGTTAATCAGCTAATAACCATAAGCTTTTATGCCGCGAAAGCTGTTGATAATGAGTACAGGGCATGTTAGGCTGGATTGC
>DULL01000023.1 GCA_012840395.1 Clostridiaceae bacterium
AGGATGAGGGTGGATGAACTAAAAAGATGTTTGCAAAATTAATTTCCACTTTTCTTTTTTTCCTGATTTGCAAAACTTATTTCCACTACCTATGAATTTGGGGTGGAAATAACTTTTTCAATTAAGAATGTTCAGTGGACTGAACTGACTATATTAATCGGAGTTGATTTTTTTGAATATTTTGAATATAATATGGGATTTTATTAAGGGATTAATAATAGGAATAGGTGGTGTTGCTCCTGGCGTTAGTGGTGGTACTTTTGCAGTAATGTTGGGAGTATATGAAAAGATTACATATGCAATTGCAAATATTTTTAAAGATTTTAAAAATATAAAAGAGACTATAATAACATTTCTACCTCTTGCTCTTGGAATGGGAGCAGGTTTTTTAGCATTTGGGAATATTATGAAATATCTTTTTGAACATTATGAAATTCAGGTTAAATTACTCTTTATTGGACTGATGCTGGGATCACTTCCATTTGTATTAAAGGAAGCCAATAAGCAGGGATTTAAAAAGTATTATATATTTCCATGCATCATTACTTTAGGATTAACTGTTTTGTTTCTGATACTTGAAAAAAGGTATGTTAATATCGTTCCAAAGGGCAGCACAGGAATAATTGTACTTTTAATATACGGTGCTATTATTGGCTTTGGAACTATTGTGCCTGGAGCTAGTTCTGCGTTTATTCTTATGTATTTTGGAGCTTATGAAGTGCTGCTTGACGGACTTGTAAATATGGATTTAATGATTCTTATTCCCGTTGGTTTAGGTTGTGGACTTAGCATACTACTGTTTGCCAAAATAATCAGTTATTTATTTAAAAAGTTTCATGGAATTACATATTATACTGTACTAGGATTTGTTTTAGGTTCTATTATTACCATTTTTCCCGAAATAAATTTTAATATAGGTTATTTGATAGGTATAATTCTCGGAGTGTTAGGATTCATTGGTTCATATAAATTGAGCCAAATAGGGGAAAAACTTGAAGCAGCGAAGAAAATAGTCTAAAGAGCTTATGAAAAAGAACTTATTAAAACGCAATCTAGGTTACAAATTGACGCTATCAAGTAGCAAATTCGCTACGCTCGGGGGATTCAGTGGGGGTATTGCAATCCTCCCCTGAACAAGGTTGTTATTATATTTTGCATCAATTCAGCTCCCGCTTATAGAAGCGACAGACTTCTTGAAATCTGGTTAAAAGGTAAAAAGGAGAGGTACAAAAGCCTCTTCTTGAATATTTAAATTTTAAACAAAAGCCAAAGATATATCAGGATGTTAGGCAATAGTATATACTTAAAGTATATACTATTAAGTATATGACAAAATAAATGTTAACAGTATAATAAATATAATATAAGGAATTTGATTATGAAGTTTAGATACATATCCTGGATAGCTGTCATATTATGGATGATATTTATTTTCTGTTTGTCATCCCAGGAAGCCGAACAGTCCAATAGGCTTAGCAAAGATGTTGCTGAAGTGATAGTCAGCACTATTGAAAAAGTTGCTCCCAATGTTGATTTTGATATAAGAAGCTTGAATAATACCATAAGAAAGAATGCTCATTTCTTTACATACCTGATGCTGGGTATTCTTACCATGGTTACTTTTAGAATCAGTGGTGCAAGAAAATATAATAGCTTCACATGGGCATTTACTGTTTGTACTGCTTATGCAATACTTGATGAAGTGCATCAATTGTTTGTTCCAGGCAGAGGAAGCCAGTTTACGGATGTGGTTATTGATGCGGCAGGAGCTGCAGTGGGAATAGGGCTATATTTAATTGCCGGAAGAATTTATCATGGAATTTGCAGAAAGGTTTTCAAAGCAGACAGGATATAATAGTATTAATAATGTATTATTTATTATTATATAGTATCATATTATATATATTATTATTGTACAAAGTGGATATGTTGTTATAGAGATAGGTTAAAGTTAATAATAGAGTGCAAATAAATATTGTGTGAAAAACTTTCTTCAGAATTAGAATGAAATTGGGGGATTATATGAAAAAAAAAGTGTTATTAATAGGTTTTATAGTTTTGCTAATTATTTTTACATTTACAGGATGTGTGCCTGGAGACGGAACATATACATCTTCGAACCCGGCAGGATTTTTCTGGGGAATATGGCATGGATGGATTGCGCCAATTTCATTGATAATCGGGCTTTTCAAGGATAATGTAAGAGTTTATGAAGTAATGAATACCGGCTGGTGGTATGATTTTGGATTTTATATTGCAATTATTAGCGGGTTCGGAGGAATATCCCTGACCCGGAAGAAAAGTTCAAATAAGAAGTAAGGGAGAGGCAAAATGTGTGGAAGATATCTGGCTATTATTGAAGATGATTTTGCTTTAATGAACGATATCATAGATGATTTTTCAGATAAATTCAATAAAAATGGTATAGCAAGTGGTGAGGTTTTTCCTACTAATATTATTCCTGTGGTCTATTCTTATAATGGAAGAAATATTTTAAGTACTGCCAAATGGGGATTCCCAGGTTTTAAGAAAAGTGGTGTAATAATCAATGCCAGAGCTGAAACACTGGCTGAGAAACCTATGTTCAGGAATGCTTTTGCAGAAAAACGTTGTTTGATACCTGCCAGGGGCTATTTTGAATGGCTTACCCATGAAGATAAAAAGAAAACCAAGTATTTAATCACTGTAAAAGAAAAAAGGATATTTTATATGGCAGGCCTATATAATATTTTCAAGGACGACAAAGGAATGTATTATGCAGCAACAACCATTATTACTACAGATGCAACCTCAAAAATTTCATTTATTCATAACAGAATGCCGGTTATATTAAGGGATGACTTAATACATAGATGGCTTTACAAAGGTACTTCAGACCTGAAATCACTACAAAGTTTGCTGGTTCCATATGAGGCAGAGGAAATTAGCTTCCAAGCTGTATAAAAATGCTTTCAATAATGAGGTATAGAATGTTTCCAGGTTGATAAAAACAAGTAAAAAAGATTTGAAATGGTCAAAAAATTTTGTTTTTAATTATTGACATTATATTTTTTTTGCCATATACTTTAAAATATAAAGTACTTTATAATTATACAGCATTATATAAATCAATTTTAACAAAAATTAATCTGTGGGGGAGTTGATAATATGGATGAGAAAACTATTCATGAGGCAGTTGAGAACATTTCAATTATTAAAGGGGTTATCGATAAGACCAGCAAATCCTTTACAGCATTCAGTAAAATCTTTATTTACTGGGGATTACTCTTTATTTTAAACAGTTTAATTAACCTGATAATGATTATTAATAAAGAACATATGCTTAATATTACACAAAACTTTCCATTACTTAATTATATTTTTCCTGTTGGTGTTATAACCTTGTTTGCTGTCATTATTTACTTTATTGTATCTAAGAATGTTCCGCTTGTGGGACTGGAAAAACACTTAATGACAGTATGGGTGCTGACTTTGGCTATGAATGTTATTCCTCCTAAAATCTTTATTGATACTGCAAATACATCAGTAAATCTTGGAAGTATTACAGTGCATACAGATAATTTATCTACGTTGTTATTCAGTTTATCAATAGCTTCCATTATTACGGCACTATTGACAGACTACAAACAGCTAAGCCGTATTGGCATTGTTTATATTGTAATAAGTATACTACATGCCTACTTTAACTTTCCTAGGTTTAGCAGCCCATTGACCCAATTATTATATATGGTATCACTTCCATTCACTTTCTTATACATTGGTTTTTTCCTAAAGACCCGGCAAAAAAAGGAAGTAAGGGGGAATTAGTTTGGACATTAATTCAATCCCTGATATATTGCAATCAAAACTGAGGATTGCTATAATATCCTGTCTAATGACAGGAGAAAAGACTTTCAAGGAAGTGAAGGAAATAACAGGCGCAACTGATGGAAATTTAAGTGTTCAGATTTCAAAAATGGAGGAAGGGGGATATATAGAAGTTTTAAAGGATTTTTTTAATAAAAAGCCCCGTACAAGATATATTCTGACAGAAAAGGGAAAGAGTGAATTTATAGATTATGTAAATACCCTGGAAAACATATTAAAGCAGTATAAGCAAAATGATAAGAATGATAAGAAGGAATAAACTTTTAAGAAGGAATAGGCTTTGAGGTAAAAAATTACATAACAGAGTGGAAGATAACATACATTCCACTCTGTTATTGTTATGTGTGTGCCACGCATGGCACGTAGCTAGGCGGTGAAAGTCCGCTGTGGGGGCAGGCAGTTGCCAACCACTAGCAGACGGCAAGGGTGTCCATCGCGAGGTGGAATCTGAAGGAAGCCGGAAGCAA
>DULL01000024.1 GCA_012840395.1 Clostridiaceae bacterium
ACACATTTTTCTGGGATTACTACAAAACCGTAACGGCGTAAACTTGGGAACCGCCTAGTACGGGACCGTAGGCTAGGTGGTGTGAGAGGTCGGTAGGTGAATTAATCACCTACCTCCTACTCGATGAAGGGAGTTTGCTGTGGAGTAAGGGTTTAAAAAAATACTTTTACATAAAGGAGTATGAATATGAAGTTAGTTTATAAAGGAAAAACAAAAGATGTATATGAACTGGATAGCGAAACTTATTTATTAAAATTTAAAGATGATGTTACGGGAGAGAATGGAGTATTTGATCCCGGAGCAAATACTGTTGGGTTAACCATTGAAGGAGCAGGAAAGGCAGGCTTGAGCCTAACAAAATACTTTTTTGAAAAGTTAAACCAAATGGGTATTCCTACACATTTTATTAGTGCAGATTTGGAAAACTCAACCATGACAGTCAAAAAGGCTACATTATTTGGAAAAGGATTGGAAATAATCTGCAGATACAGAGCTGTAGGCAGTTTTATCAGACGTTATGGAATGTATGCAAAAGAAGGTCAGCCTCTGGATGCATTAGTAGAGGTTACACTCAAGGATGATGAAAGAAATGATCCTCTTATAACAAAAGAAACTTTAGATATGCTGAATATACTTTCTAAAGAAGAATATGATGTATTGGTGGATCTTACAAAGAAAATTGCAAATATAGTAAAAGAAGAACTGGCCAAAAAAGGCTTGGAGTTATATGATATTAAATTTGAATTCGGAAGAATCGGAGAGGACAAACATATTGCTTTAATAGACGAAATTTCCGGTGGAAATATGAGAGCATATATGAATGGTGAGAGAGTAGAGCCTCTTGAACTGGAAAGAATAATGCTGCGGAAATAGGTTAATTTGATTTTCTAAGTGTAAGAAATCTTCAAAGAATAAGAAATGGAGGCTGACTTGCTGACTTATGGAAAAAAGAGCTTTCCCTTTAGGGGATAAAGAACTAAAATTAGGTATTATTGGAATGACTGAAGGTAATGGACATCCATATTCCTGGAGTGCAATATTTAATGGTTACGATTGTGATTTTATGAATGAGTGCCCCTATCCTGCCATTCCTTCTTATTTAAACAAGCAACCTAAACATACATTTGGCATACCTGGAGCTCATGTAACCCATATTTACTGTGATGACAGAACAGATGCAGAGCATGTGGCAAAATGCTCCCTTATTCCAAATGTAGTAGATAAACCCGAAGAAATGATAGGAGAAGTAGATGCTGTAATTATTGCAACTGACATAGGTTCGGAGCATGTGAAGCGCTGCCGCCCCTTTATAGAAGCTGATATACCTTTGTTTATTGATAAACCGTTGGTGGATAATGAAGACGACCTAAAGATTTTCACAAAGTGGCATGATGAAGGATTTCATTTCTTGTCTTCCAGTTCCATGCGTTATCAAAAAGAGATGGAACCTTACCATAAGAATCATTATGAATTAGGAAAATTAATGTATATATTTAAATCTATAATCAAGAAATGGGAAACATACGGTATTCATGCACTTGAAAATATATATCCGGTTCTTGGGCCGGGATTTGTTTCGATACAGAATACAGGCAATTATGAAAAAAACATAGTTCATATAGTACATAAAAGTGGATGTGACATAAATATTGTAGTAGCTTCAGGAATAGCCAGCGCGCCTACTTTGCTTGTAGGCAGCGAATCCACTGCAGTTATTAACTCAAAAGATTCCTACTATTCTTTTAAAAAGCAGCTTGATACTTTTGTTCGCTGGCTCAGGACAGGGGAAGAACCATATCCTTATGAAGAGACTCAGGAGCTTATGAAACTGGTAATTGGCGGCATAAGAAGCCGGGAAGAAGGGAATAGGAAAGTATACCTGGATGAAATTAAAGTGAGGTAAAATTTATAGGTGGTTGTGGTACTTCAGCAGATTTTAATAATTCTGTTGAAGTACCACTAACCAATTTTTTCCTTTTCTTGCTTTAATTCTTTTCTAAGAGCATTTGGTGAAATTCCAAATTGTTTTTTAAATGCAGGAAAAAAGTTTTTTCCACTATAACCTACATATCTGGCAATTTCCTTAATAGATAAATTAGTATTAACTAGAAGTTTTTTAGCCTCTTCCATTCGAATATTTAAGAGATACTCGTTAAAGTTGACTCCAGTTACTTTTTTAAACATAAAACTTAAATATGAGTAATTAATATAGTACTTTTCAGCAATACTATTTAGCTTCAATTCCTTTTTCCTATAATTTGTAGTTATATATTTTATAACTTCATTAATAGTATTAGTGTCACTAATTAGATCATCCATGATTTGATTATGAGGCAAATCTTGTTCATTTCTTTTTTCCAAATATCTTATCTCATTTAATATTTCTATTAATTCATTTTTATCAATTGGTTTGAGCATATACCTATAAGCACCATATTTTAATGCTTTACGTGCATATTCAAAGAGGTCATAAGCACTAAGAACAATAAATTTTATTGAGGGAAGCTTTTCTTTAAGGATACGGATAAGTTCAAGACCATCTTTACCAGGCATAACAATATCTGTTATTATAACATCGGGAGGATTTTCTAATGCTTTATTAATTGCAAGTGAGACATTGGTATATGCACCAATAATGGTATAACCAAGTGACTCCCAATTAATAATTTTCATCATACCTTTTAAAATTATTTTTTCATCGTCAATAATAATAACTTTAAGCATAATCAAGATCCTCCTTTATTATCGGAAGTGTAATAGTAACACAAGTTCCAACTTGTTGTTCACTATCAATACTAACTCCATAATTTTGACCATAATAAAGCTTTATACGCTCATTAACATTAATAATGCCTATTGTTCTACTGTTTCTAAGCTCATATGGAGATCTTGATAAAATGTTTTGTATTTCCATTAGCTTTGATTTCTCAAGCCCTTTTCCATTATCTTCTATAGTAAATTTTATCTGAGAATCTTCATTTTTACCGGTAATTATAATAATACCTTTTCTTCTTAAGGAGCAAAAATCTCCGCTGAATCCATGAATGAAAATATTTTCTACAACTGGTTGAAGAATGAGTTTTATAGTTTTATAATTCATAATTTTTTCATCAATATCCATTTCTACTTCAATAGATTCGTCAAATCTAACTTTTTGGATATTTAAATATATTTTGACATGTTCTATTTCATTTTTAATATATACAATATCATTTACACCTCCTTTACCAATTGTATAGCGAAATAATTTAGCTAAATTATGTATAATGTCAGAAGTTATAACGTCATCATTATTAATGGCTATCATTCTTACAGTTTCTAAAGTATTATACAAGAAATGGGGATTAATCTGGCTTTGCAAAGCTATTAATTCAGCTTCTCTTTGTCGCATTTCTTTACGTGATATGTCAAAGCGTAGAAATTGAATACTTTCTATCATATCATTAAGCCTGCTTCCTATAACGCTTATTTCATCTTTATAACGAACTTGAAATCGACTGCTCATTTCTCCATTTTTTACTTTTTCCATCACTTTACTTATCTCAGCTATTCGTTTGGTAATAGTACTAGTAGTAAAATAAAAAAGTATAAGAGAGAAAAATATTGCAATTGAGTTATATAAGAGAAAAATCTGTTTATGTATATTAACTTGTTTAAAAATAACATTTAAAGGGATCTGAATAAATATTATCCATCCAAGCCTGTCGATAACCATATATGAAGTAAGAATGTCTCCTGAAGATGTATCTAGTACATAATATCCGTTTTTGCTATTTATTGCATCAAGATTTGAGCCTGTAATTGGTTTATTTGGTATACTATATATTAAGTTTCCATTGTAATCTATAACATATAATGTGCTATCCTTGTAATAAAACTGTGATAATATATTTGCAAGAAATGACTGAGCGAGGTTTATTACAATAAATGCATCAGTTTTATAACCGGTTAATTTTGGAGCTGGATGAACAAAGTGAAGTATACCAAAAGAATTCAGGAATTCTTTATCTGGATTAATATATTTGCGTGAATAAATATCAGAGTTTTTATTTAAAATATTCGCAACGAACCTACTAACAAATTCAGAAGGTACTCTTTCATTGCTGTCAATATATAAATAATTATCAAGATTTTTTATTACACACATATTCCTTGACATATAACTAACTTTTGGTGTGTTATGAAAGAAGTTGCTGTAACAATTTCGCTTAAGAATTGACTCAATATCGGAAGGTCCTGTATAATCTACATAGGATTGAAGAGTTTTATCAATAAGAAGATTTATAACCTCATTTTCAAATTTATCTATTCTTACTTCTATTTCATTTTTTACTATTTCTAAAGTTTGCATATTATTTCTGATGATTCTATTTTGAAGATCTTCTAAAATTGCATTGTATGCAACGTAACTTGAAAAAAGAAAAACTGCTATAATTGGGAAAATAGTTAATATCATTTTTTGCCGTGTAGTAAGATTTGGAAAGAGGCTAATGAGATTAATTTTATCTAATAATTTTTGCATGAAGTATCACCTCATTTATACTTCCACAACATTATATTAACATTATGTTGATATATTAACAAGAAACAGGATGCTTGAATCAAGAAGGACTAAAAAATAAGTACCAATTACTAAATTATAAGGATTGTTTAAAAAATGATAGGATGATATTTTTTCATTAGCAGATTACAATTCACTTATTAAACATTTAAATATCATAACTGTTATTAACTCAAGGGCATTTCTTAACTATTAACGGCTCTGTTAACTTAGTATGAAAGAAATGAAACCTGAAAAACTATAATGATACCAGAAATTAAGACAGACAAAACGGCCAAAATAAGTTAGAATGGAACTATGGAAAAGAGAAGAAATTTTACACCGGAAGAAAAAGCAAAAATAGTGATTGAGGTCTTAAGGGA